>CALKAA010000298.1 GCA_937983495.1 uncultured Gemmobacter sp.
TGCAGCAATCGACGCCGAAGTGGCGCGGCTGACTCCGTAACGGGCGGCGAGGTGCTGGGCTTTTACCCGTTCCTGCGCGCGCGCACGGGCGAAATGAGCTATGCGCTGCTGATCGCGCACGCCGGCTACGTGGCCAATTACGCGGAGGTACGCGATCCCCCGCTCGTGCGCATCGGCGATACGGTTGCGCCAGGCCAGCGCATGGCGCTCATCAGCGACACCGCGCAGCTGCATTTTGAAACCTATGCGCCGGGCGTCACGCGCAACCGCTCGTGGGCGCATGGCGCGGCGCAGCCGGCGGATGACGCGCTCAGGGCCGAGATCACCGCGCTGGCGGCGGGGCTGCCAGTGTCGGACATGCTGGAGACGGCGGCCTTTGCCGCCCCCGAGGGCTGGGATGCGGCGTTGGAATTCGGCACCGAGGCGCTGAAGCTGCTGCCGCGGTCGAAGATTTCGGTGGCGGCGGATCAGGTGACGATCACCGCGATTTCCGACAGTGACGCGCAGAAGCGGCGGTTCGAGGCGGAATTGGCCAAGCTGAAGCCCGAGGGGCTGAAGGTGGCGATCAGCATTTCGGCGCCGCGCCCGGTGTTGACGCCCTTCACGCTGCGGTTCCTCAAGGATGCGCAGGGGGTGCGGTTCGATGCCTGTTCGGCCGATACCGAAGCGGCGCGCGACCGGATCTTGAAGGCGGCGACGGCGGCGGGGCTGCCCGGCAGCGCGATTTGCACCGTGGGTCTTGGTGTGCCCAGCCCAAGCTGGGCGGTGGCGGCAGAGGCGGGCATCAAGGCGGTGAGTGATCTGGGCGCAGGCTCGATCACCTTTTCGGATGCCGATGTGACCTTGCTGGCGGAACCCGGCACCGATCAGGCGCTGTTTGACCGGGTGGTGGGCGAGCTGCAAACCGCGCTGCCGCCGGTGTTTTCGCTGAAATCCACCTTGCCGCCGCGCCCCGATGGCGCGCTGGCCGGCCCGGCGGAGTTCACGGCGGCGCTGGCCGAGGATGGGCAGGTGCAATTGCGCGGGCGGCTGACCGATGATCTGATGAAATCGGCGGTCGATGCCTATGCGCGGGCGCGCTTTGGTGCGGATCGGGTTTACACGGCGACGCGCTTTGACGAGGCCTTGCCGGATGGCTGGTCGGTGCGGGTGCTGGCCGGTCTGGAGGCGCTGTCGATCCTGCATCACGGCAAGCTGGTGGTGCGCGGCGATACGGTGGAGGTAACGGGCATCAGCGGGCGGCAGGATGCGCCGGCGCGGGTGTCGCAGATCCTGTCGGGCAAGCTGGGGCAGGGCCAGCCCTTCAAGGTGCAGGTGGCCTATGACGAGGCCTTTGATCCCTTTGCGGCGCTGCCCAGCCCGCAGGAATGCGCGGGCCAGTTGAATGCCGTGCTGGCCGAGCGCAAGATCACCTTTGCGCCAGGCTCGGCCGAGATCACCGCCGAGGCCAATGGCACGATGGAGGCTTTGGCGAAGATCTTGCTGGGCTGCCCGGCGATGAAGCTGGAAATCGCGGGCCATACCGATGCCGAGGGCTCGACCGATGGCAACCTTGCGCTGAGCCAGGCACGGGCCGAGGCGGTGCTTTTGGGCTTGCAGGGGCGGCGGGTCACAGTGTCGGGCATGGTGGCCAAGGGCTATGGCGAGGGTGTGCCGGTGGCCGATAATGGCACGGCGGCGGGGCGTGAGGCCAATCGGCGGATCGAGTTCACCCTGCTGGATGCGCCCGCGCCGGTGGCCGAAGCGGCAGGGGAGGCGGCTGTCGATACCTCGCCTTCGGTTGCCCCCCAGAAAATCACTTTGCGCCCCAAGCCGCGCCCCAACCGCAACTGACAGGACCAAGGCCATGAATCGCAACGAATTTGTCATTGCTACGGCCATTGTGCTGATGCTGGCTTTTACGCTGGGCTGGTTTGCGCATCTGGTGGTGCAGCGGCTGCGCCGGGTGTCGGCGGCGGATATGGGCGAGCTGGAAAAGCTGGCGCAATCGCTGCATGAGGCCGAGGAAACCCGGGATCAGGCGATTGTCTATCTGGAGCAGCGCGAGGCGGAGTTGCTGAACCAGATCGCCCAGACCGAAGCCGAATTGCGCGCCGCAATGGAAGGCCTGCGCGATGCCCGCCACGAGGCCGAGGAAATGCGCGCCTATATCGAGCGGATGCATTCAAACGGGTGAGGGGGTGGCTTCTCATCCTATCCTCACGAAGTTGCAGTCACTCTTTATCGGCGTTTGGCTAACATGTCTGGCCTAGCTTTAGGTGACACTGAGCAGAAGAGTCATGCTATAGAAGTTGTCGCCTAGTGATCAAATCCAGTATTCGAAGGGACGTCACTCATGAGCTGGTTCTTGTCCAAGCTTGCTGCCGCTATTCGGCGCAATAGCACTAAGATATTGATTTTTTTGTTTACCTTGATGTTTTTTGCCCTGCTCTCTGGGTATGCAATTGAAGAGAAGAGCATATTGTCTCGAATGTGGATCGGAGGGGTCTCATTTTTTGTAGGAGTTGCGACGGGTGGGCTGCTCGGATTTTTGGTAGGTGGGATCGGTATTGTGGCGATGGGAACCGGTATAGGTATTCCTGCTCTTGCAGTGAGTGGTATTGGTGCTTTGATCGGAGGCGTTTTCTTTGGAGCGGTCGGCACCGGTATCGGAGCATATCTTTCTGATCCTTCCCGATATGAAGTAAACAAACTAATGCTTCTCGGGCTTCTCGTGGTGTCTTTTTTGGCCTCAGCGCTTGTTGTGTTTTGTTGCGAGCGTCTTGGGCGTTGGTTGGCTGGACGCAGACTTTTGATGGTGGAGTTCAAGCGGGTGCATTCGAACGGGTGAGGGGGCAATTGGGCGGATCAGGAAACGCATCGCGTTTCCCCGCCCAACGTGATCAAATCCCCGCCAGGCCGTTTCAGCCAGAGTTTCGGAGGCCTGCGTCCGCCCGGCGGGTTTGAAGCACTCGCCCCCCTCGCAGGGCGGGCGCTGGCCGTTGGCTTTGGGCCACCGTCCCAAACGCGGAAACGCTGCCGCATGACCGAGGCGATGGTCTCGGCCATAGGCTCGCGCTAAATCTCCTCCACCATCACCACACCCTGCATGGCCTTGATGGCGCCCTTGATCTGGGGCGTGACGGGCAGGGGGTCTGGCAAGGTGAGGTCGATTTCGCGGCCCTGATCGTCGGGGACGGTGAAGGTGATCTGGCCGCGCTGCCGCCCGGCCTCGACGCGGGCAAAGAGGGCGGCGACGGAGGCGACGGCCTCCACCCGGTCCAGATGGATGCGCAGGTTCGACCCGCCCGCCTGTGCCGCCACGGTATCAATCGGCGCAGCGGCGCGGGCGAGGAGTTTCAGCGTCTCGCCCTCAAGGTTCGCCTCGACGGTGAGGACGACATTCTTGCCCGGCTCCAGATGATCGCGGCATTGTTCCAAAGTGTCAGAGAACACCGTGACCTCATAAAGGCCGGTGGGGTCTGACAGTTGCACAAAGGCAAAGCGGTTGCCCTTGGCCGATTTGCGCTCCTGCCGGGAACTGACGGAACCGGCGAGTTTGGCGACTGTTGGCCCGCGTTCGCAGGCGGCGGTCAGCTCGGTCAGGGTCATCACCTTCTTGCGCTTCAACGGCCCCATGTAATCATCGAGCGGATGGCCCGAGAGGTAGAAGCCGATGGCCTGATGTTCCTGCGTCAGGCGTTCGACCGGCAGCCAATCGTCGCGGCCCCGGATGCGGGGTTCGGGGATGTCGGACCCGGACGACCCGAACAGCGAGACTTGATCGGAAGCCGCGGCCTCATGCACCGCCGCCGAATAGGCCACAAGGCTATCCAACGCCTCGAACACGCGGGCGCGGTTGGCATCCAGCTGGTCAAAGGCCCCGGCGCGGGCCAGCATTTCCAGCGGGCGCTTGCCCACGCGCTTGAGGTCCACCCGGCGGGCGACATCAAAGAGCGTGGCGAAGGGTTTCCCCCCGCGCGCCTCGACGATCATCTTCATCGCCTCGACGCCCACATTCTTCAACGCGCCAAGCGCATAGACCACCCGGCCCTGATCGACGCTGAAGGTGGCGAGCGAGCGGTTCACGCAAGGCGGCACCACAGGAATGTCGAGTTTGTCCAACTCGCGCTTGTAGATCGCCAGCTTGTCGGTGAGGTGAATATCGCAATTCATCACACCGGCCATGAACTCGACCGGGTGATTGGCCTTCAGCCAGCCGGTTTGATAGCTGACCACGGCATAGGCGGCGGCGTGGGATTTGTTGAAACCGTAATTGGCGAATTTCTCCAGCAGGTCGAACACCTCGCCCGCCTTCTTGGCGTCGATATTATGGGTGGCCTTGGCGCCTTCGATGAATTTCGGGCGTTCTTTGGCCATCTCTTCGGCGATTTTCTTACCCATAGCGCGGCGCAGAAGGTCGGCGCCGCCAAGGCTATAGCCCGCCATGACCTGCGCAATCTGCATCACCTGTTCCTGATAGACGATGATGCCCTGGGTTTCGGCCAGGATCGGGTCGATGGTGGGGTGGAGCGATTCCAGCGGGCGCAGCCCGTGCTTCACCTCGCAATAGACCGGGATATTCTCCATCGGGCCGGGGCGATAGAGCGCCACCAGCGCCACGATATCTTCGATACAGGTGGGTTTCATGCGCCTGAGCGCATCCATCATGCCGGTGGATTCCACCTGGAACACCGCGACCGTGCGGGCCTGGGCGTAGAGGTCATAGGTGACCTTATCATCCAGCGGGATATGGCCAATGTCATTCTCGGCCCCCGGCTTGGGGTCATAGAGCCGCCGCCCATCGGCGCTTTCGTGGAGTTGGCGCCCGGTGCCGCGGATCAGGTCGATGGCGTTCTGGATCACGGTCAGGGTTTTCAGACCCAGAAAGTCGAACTTCACGAGCCCCGCCGCCTCGACCCATTTCATGTTGAACTGGGTGGCGGGCATGTCGGAGCGCGGGTCTTGATAGAGCGGCACCAGCCGATCCAGCGGTCGGTCACCGATCACCACCCCGGCGGCGTGGGTGGAGGCGTTGCGCAGAAGCCCTTCGATCTGCTGGCCGTAATCGAGCAGCCGCTTCACCACCTCCTCGGCCTGTGCGGCCTCGCGCAGGCGCGGCGAATTGCGCCACGCCACCGCGAACCAGCCGGTG
>CALKAA010000299.1 GCA_937983495.1 uncultured Gemmobacter sp.
GAAGGAGCCTTCCGCCCGCTTGGTGCTCTCCGCCCGGTGGACGAACACTTCCTTGCGGAAGCGGTCGATCACGTCCTGGAGGGTCTTGCTCGCGGCCGTGCGAACGACGTTCTTGAACTCGCCCTTGCGGATGCCGCTCTCGGTGTCCGACGCCCACTGCTTGGCGTCTGTCAGCCGCTTGAAGGTGCGCACCTGGTCGGGGAAACCCTTCATCCGAACCATGACCCGATAGGATGGGCCTTTCTTGCCTTCACGCTTCTGGATGGTCGCCACGGTGTGCCTCGGGAAGAGGGAGAAGAGAGGGACGGCGCGAATGTGCCAAGCCGTTTTTGGCACATTTTTGGCACACTGAGAAGCAAAAAACCTCAACAAGAGCCTGAAGGGCTCAATCAGAAAAGCACGCTATTTCAGAGGTATGGTTGTTGAGGGTTGTTGGCGATTTGTGCCAATAATGGGTTTACGCTTGGCTCATAACCTGAAGGCCGCAGGTTCAAATCCTGCCCCCGCAACCAAATCTCTTCGCGTTTCCAAACGCTTAAACGCCGCCCTCCGGGGCGGCGTTTGCATGTCCGAACGGCGGGTCAACAATAGGTCAACAAACGGACGGAAACCGCGTGCAAGATCAGCGGGATAGTAGGCCAGCAGGATCAAAACTGCGCGAAAACCGCACCGGGCAGAGGATGGCAGGATCGGGGGTCCTGGCACTTTTCAAGCTAAGCAAGAGCCAAAGCAAATAGATGTCGCGCTACACGGCGCGGTTGCTCAAAATGGTATATCGTCATCCGACGCAAGAGATCCGCTGCTATAGATGGAGGCCGTATTGACGTGAGGGTCAACATGGATGCGCAGATCGCGGCGAACACGCTGGCGGCCAAGGTCGCCGGGGTTAAGATGCGGGCTGCGCACCTGCTGCGCCAAGAGACGGGCGCTGGTCAGCCCCCCCGCAAGACCCGGCTTCCTGGCGCCCTCCATTGATCCGGATATGGAAATGGCAAAGACCATATGACCCTGGTGATGGCGCCATAGCACCGGGGACACCCCGCCCGCACAAGCTGTCGGCGCAGCGCCTTCATGCGCCAGTGCCGACCTCGCCCTCGGCCCATTTCGGCTTGCGCTTTTCGACGAATGCGGCAAGCCCCTCGCGTGCATCCGCGGTCATGGCAGTCAGCATGATCTGGCTTTCGGCAAAGGCGATGGCCTCGTGGAACCCCATGGTTTCCATCGCGGCCATGGCGAACTTGCCCCGCCGGATCGCGACCGGCGAGGCACCGGCCAGCCGCTCAAGCAGGTGTTGCACCTTCAGGTCCAGTTCGGCCTCGGGCACGACGTAATTGACGAGGCCGATCTCTCTCGCGCGCGCGGCGTCGATCAGATCCCCGGTCAGGCACAATTCCATCACATGCCGTGGCAGGATCAGGTTGCGGAAATACACCTGCACCTGCATCGGAAACACGCCGACCCGGGCCTCGGGCAGACCGAACCGTGCATGATCCGCAGCGACCACGATATCGCACAGCGCGATCAGCCCCATGCCCCCGGCCACGCAGGCGCCGTTGACGCGCGCCACGACAGGCTTTGGAAAAGCGCGGGCCAGCCGGGCGAGGCGGCCGAAGTTGGTCGTCGGCTCTTCGATGCGGTCACCAAAGACCGAGGTGCCCTGTTGCAGGTCGCCCCCGGCGCAGAAGGCCTTGCGGCCCGCCCCTGTCAGGACGATGGCGCGCAGGGATTCATCCGTTGCCGCAGCGGACAAGGCGGCGCCGATCCCGTCGACCACGGCGTCGTTGATGGCGTTGCGCCGGTCCTGCCGGTCGATGACCACCCAAAGCACATTCCCGCGCCTTTCGGTGCGCACGACGGGAGTTTCATCGGTCATTGGCCCCTCCTGGTCTGCATGGTATGGCTCAGGCCCGGATCAGCCCGGTGTCTGCCCAGTTGCGCGGCACCCTGACCGGCATCTCCAGCGCCATCTGACCAAAGGCCTTGCCCTGCGGATCGATGCGCAGCGAGGCCATGCCACCGCCGCCCAGTGCCCGCTCGATCAGGAAATTCATCGCCGACAGCCCCGGAACATCAAAGCGCCGAACCGGACCTTCGACTAGCCCGTCGAAATGGGCAAGCAG
>CALKAA010000300.1 GCA_937983495.1 uncultured Gemmobacter sp.
ACAGCTTTACTCCGCCGCCACAAAACGCAAAAAGCCCCCGCTTTTCAGGGGGACTCGTCAAACGTTGAGGTGGCGTTGAGGTAAAACGCGAGCGTCTATACACAAGTGTTTTTGTCGGATTTCAAGTCTTTGTTATCCAACGGTTTTTTGGTTGCGGGGGCCTGCCTTACGAACTGTTTCGCAATGTCCAAAGCCATCATCCCACCCTGCCCCGAAATAGCAGCCTGAGGTCTCGCGCGCAACAGTCGCTCAACTACGCGCCTTGCTTCGCAGAACCCAATCCGCCCCGCCGTAGCTTACCGCATAGATGAGGACCTCACGCACATCATCATCGACCACAAAGACAACAATGCCCTTCCGCCCTGCCGGGATTGCCCGGAGCCCCGGCGCGATCTCGTCGCGCCTGCTTCCCTTATGCGGGGTCAGCGCAAGGCTGTGGATCATCGCTTCGATTTCATCGAGCTTGGCCGCAGCACTGGATACTCCAGCGTAGTCAGAGATCCATTCGGCGATCCAGTCGAGGTCGTCAGCTACAGATGGATGGAACCGGATGCGGTAGGTCACCGCTCACCAGAGGCCAGTCGGGCGCGAGCCCGGGCAAATGCCTCATCGCCATCAACGAAGGCATCGCGTGGCGTCTGCAGCCTGCTTCTGATCTCGTCGGCGAAGGCGCCCAGCGCGACCTCGCGCTCCTCCTCATCCTGGATCATCTGCTCCAGCGCAGCCGCGACCAGTGCGGATTGTGACGCGAAGACGCCTGCGACGACTTTCTCGGTCAGGAAGCGGTGGTGACGATCCGTGAAGCTCAGCGTAGTTTTAACGGTCATGGAAGCCCCCAAGGTATGACCATATCATACTCTGCCGCTTTCAGAACACAATGCCACCTTAACGCAGTGCTGCTCCCACCGGATTCTCAAGCGCAGATCGCCCAGCAGAGGTCTCCTTCCCTCTCTTACCTAGCTAGATCTTGAAATCGTCAAGCCCTCGAGATCCGCTGCCATCTCGTCCGGGGATGGCTGAGGTATAGCCTTGTAACAGCAGCTCTTACAATAAAGCATTAGTCATCTCTCTCAAAAAGAGACCGCTGGCCCCGTGAGGCTTCGACGGCGGAGTATGAGCCAAGCATTGCGCTGAGTGCATCGTGATCAAGTGGATCGGCCATCTTGTTGCCGTTGAACTCCAACACCCGCAGAACACGTCTATTCTTCGGACGCCCGTCTACCATCTGATATGCCCACTGAACCTTCAGCTTATCGAGCACTTCCACATGCAAGGACTTGTGCTTTACCAGATGCCAAAATTGCCGGTCTTCAATGGTGAAGTAGCAGTCACGGCGGATCAGGTCTTTACCCTTCCATTGCCGGGATCTCTGATCATCCTCGTCCCAATTCGGTGATGTGACGAAAATACTCTCGACGGCAATGATCCAATCCGGATCGGGCTCCTCTTTTTCCTTGCGGTCAGGTTTTATCGCCCTAGCTGGAAATGAGCTCCGGGGAATCGGAAAATCCTCATCTGGAGTAAATCCGATCCGCCTAACTTCCTGATCTTCTATGCAGGCGAGATAAAACTCAGCCCTTGCGGCCAATGCCTCATGGAGCTCACCAAACTCCATTCCGACTTTCTGAAGTCGCTCCGGGCTGCTTTCAAGGATTGCACGCGTAAGCTCGACGGTGATCCGGGCACTCTCCCTGCAAGCGGCTTCGTCTTCACTTCTCTTAATCTCCTCCTCTTCGGGGTCTGCATCTGGAGAAACAAATTCAGCAGCGCTAACCAGTAGCGAGCGAGTTCCCTTTCCAGCTTCTTCAGCCCAATACGATGGAGCGCGCCCGGTCAGGCCTTCGACAAATGCAGCGCCAGTGTCTGTGTTGACAAATGTGAATACAGCCGTTGCACCACCACCGACCCAGAGAGCCAATTTGGATAAAAATGATCCTTCATCAGGTGGAACAACGACAATCTCGTATTCCAGCGTCCCGCCAAAAAACGTTCTATCGAGCGCCTCAATAACCCGCCTAGCGCTTTCTGCTGTCTGTATAAAGGTTTCTAGCTTAAGCGCATGCCCCTTAACGTCGAAGTGAAAATACAGGGTGTCGGATCGTTCCGACAACGTCCATTCTGACAGTTCCGCCATCCGCCGCCTCGTTGCCTCGCCATTTCGTGAACTTAACGCCACGATTAGAAGTGCGCCAAGGGAAACTTTCGCTAGGCGCTCTTGTCGTTGTGGCCCTAAAGCCTATGGTATAGTCGAGAACACGCGATCAGCATTTGGGACCAGGGTAGCGGCGCCCCGGCCCTTGTTGCGCTACAACACCAGCACAACGGCGGCAACGGCGCGTCTTACGCCGCCGGCAAGGACATTGGTCGCAGCTACCGACACCGCCCCGCATATGCCCCATATGACGTTCAAAACTATGCAAACCTCTAACATAAATAAAAATGCGCGCGGATTTATTACGAGATCACTTACCCTAACAGCAGGTAACAAGCCTCTATCAAAGGGTATCAGAGAAATGGCGGTCAATTTCGGCATGGACGTTGATACGCGAGTCAGCCCCAGCATTCACCTGCAGGTGGAGACTTTACTCGAAGAATTTGACGAGGACAGCCTCGGATCTTGCTCCTCGCCGTCCACCCTGTGGCAGGGAGGTGTAAGTCCAGATTAGTGCAAGATGTCGATCATTAAGTCGCACGATTTTCTCTGGTCGTCGAATTGGACGCAGGTGAGATCGAGGCGGACCTCTATGCCGAAGTTCAGGCGGCAATCGCAAATTTGAACGCAGCCCAGATTGTCTTTTGAATGCGTATCGCTGAAACAACAAAGAAGCACCAAGGGCTTGATTGCGCAAATCTTTGCGAACGCCCCACATGTGTTGACAATCGCTTCGTCCCCGAGACTCCTTCGCCATTCATGCCTATGTTCGGCTTATCGCAATCGGTGCCCCGTCCATTCTGTCCCCACTGACACCGAAAATCGCAGATGAAATCGCTCTGGCCTGCGCCGTTTCTGACGCACTAAAATCATGCCGATGCACCCCATCGGCTCGCCATCCACCAAAGCCCTGATCAAGATGGATCGTCAGTTGGCGCCCATCTTTCAACGTGATCGCCAGACTTCTGTTATGCGCCATCTTTGCCTTTGTAAGCAGACGGACATCCGCTCCTGGCACCAGTTGGCACATGACCTCACGCCGTGCCGTGTCGGCGGGAAATGTGTCGTGAAGGAAGCGTGGCTCTTCTCGTGGCCTGTCAGCGAAGGCCAGCGTGATCTCCTTGCGGACATCACCTGCGCCCGGCGCGGATTTCAGCACCTCGGACAAAAGCCGAAGTGTGTAGGGTGAAAGCAGATAGCGATCACTGTAAGATAGGCTTTGCACTCCGACAGACTGCATCGCTGCGATCTCCAGCGGTGCCTTTCCTGACAACCAGGACCAGAACCGCCGACCAAAGCCAGAGGCAGGTCCATCCATATCTGTCCCGATATTCAAGAGATGAGCATTGCCCACGCCAAGCTCGATCAGCTTCTGCACAGACAATTTCGCACCGATTACCAACTCGGGTGCAGGCCCCACCAGCACTGGCGCGGTCGTCCCGCTTCCCCATTCAGCCCCCGGAAAGGCCTCTGGCAGCTCCATAACCGCGAGAGCCTCGCCACCGGCACCACAATCCAGACCGAGGAAAACCGGGGCATCGCCTGCCATCGGCGGCTGATCCACGCGATGAAGGTCGGCTACCGATGACAAAGCAAAGATCGCCAGCTTGCAAGAAAGATCGAACCCAGCTGCCGTCAAAGCTGTGGTTGGCAAGTGAATACGGGAGCGAACCCCGGCCTCCGACATCTTTGCAAGAAGCCGCCGCATCCGCCAGGAGCCAAAATCCCACTCCCCCGGATCGCCATGAAGCCAGATGTCGAGAGAACGCAACCGCCCTGATTGCAACCGTTCGGCGACGAGATCTGTAGCGCTCCGGCCCGCCAGCCTCGTCCGGGGTCCAAATACCTGCTCACTCGCATCCAGGGCCAACCGTATGCGTAACGCCTGCGCCAGATCGTGCGCACCTGACCGGTCAAGGACGATATCACGCCGGTTGAGATCAGGGCGCAGGATGCACGAAGGGCAGCCCTTGCGGCAGCCGTCCGGGCAATCCAGCAAAACAAGAGCGCGGTCGAGACAGGCCTCCAGCATGGACGGCTCGGCCATACGCGCAACAAGCCCTGCCCCGCCGGCAGCCCGATCATGAAGGAACAGCGACAGGCGCGCATCCTGTGCTGGCCCGGTCGAACGATCCGTAGCCGGGCCGATTTCGTCCGGCTCGACACCCAGTCCCTCGGCCAGGGCCTCACGCAGAGCCGCAGCCAGGGCCAGGGCCGCTCCTGCAGCAGGGCCGACAGGCAGCTGCCACTCCCAAACATCGGTTCGCATGATCTGGGCCAGATGCACATTGTGCTGAATGCGTCCGGGCGTATTGGCCGATGGACAATAGCCGTCATGGGTCAACTTCAGTCGCCGACCCAACAGCAATGGCCGGTGAGAACGCATCGTCTTCGATGTGACAGTGGAGATGCCTGGCTGCGGCCTCGGCTCCGCCTCTGCGCGCCCACAATCGAGACAGATAGCGAAACCACCTCCCAATGGCCCCGCCACGGAGGGTGCCACCACCCCCGCCGGATCTGCGCGCATCCGTCCGACGCCCTCGCCAAGCGCAATCCAGTCGCCACCGTGGGCCGAAAGACGCAAGGGATCGCTTTCAACATGGGCAAGATTTTCATAGCCGACATGGGCAGGTTTAGCCCCGAGGAAACCGGCAGGCCGCAGCACCTTGCGATAACTCAGGCCGGTGTGGCCACAGCGCGGACAAACAGCGGGTTCGCCTGCTTCAAGGTCAAAGGAGTAACAGGCATCGCAGGACCACAACGTGCGCAGATCCTCAAGTCTCGAGGCATCCGTGCCTGCCTCCCACGCCGGCAAGATACCCTCCGACTGGTGAACGAGACCATCAATCACCAGTTCCGCGCCCGGTGCATATTCCCGGATCGCCTGATCAAGCGGGCGCGATGCCGTGCCACGGCGGAGATGGCTGGTTCCGCCGTCCGCATCAGCGGGGCTCTGGGATAAGTTGGCGAAGGTCACCACATCGGTCGGGAATCCATAGGCCGGCGTAAAGCCGCGCCGTGCCAATTCTCCGAGCAAGAACTCTCCTGCGAGACGCCGCGCCCTGAGCTCCTTTGCCTTGCGTGCATCTTTGTCAGCTGCCGCCTCTGCACCTTCAAGCAAAGTGCGATGCTCGGTGCGCCACCGCGAAACCAAACGTTCGAACGCATCATGACATTGCGCGACAAGCGAATACACCGGGCGAGCCTCAAGGCATGTGCCCAGAACCAATGCCGCGATCCGGCTCGCCTGCGCTTCTCCCCATGCGCCGTCAAGCGCAATCAAAAAGGCGTCGGCCATGGCCTCGGGCAAAACCGGCATATCGGCCACCTCCCCTGCCCCGAGGAAGGCACCGATGCTGCCCCTGACATCCTGGCCGCCATTCCCGGACAGCCATGCCGTCAATAGGGCAGCGTTGACATGGCGCTGCACCAGCGAGGGGCTGTCGAACCAGACTTTCGGCGCAACGATGGGGCGGCGCAGGAAATCTGCCGGGCTTTCGAAAACCCGGCGATCAAGTGGCAGGTCACGGCAGAAGGTCAGGGTAAAGGCCCAAGGCTCCCCCCGCCGGCCGGCCCGGCCCGCACGTTGCCGATAGTTCGAGAGTGCGGGCGGCACATTGGAGTTCACCACCAGCCGCACATCGGCAATATCAACCCCCATCTCCATCGTGGTCGAACAGTTGAGCAGATTGATACGCCCCTCGCGGAACTTTTCCTCGTAACGCTGTAGCGTTGCCCGTGGAAGCTGCGCGGAATGCTCCTGCGCCCGGATATAGGGCGGGAAGGCAGCAAGCCGGTCGTGCAGATCTGTCCAAAGTCCGCGTCGACGCAAAACGGCCACCTCGGGGGCTGTCTCGGTCCAACGAGCGACCTCTGCCCGTTGATCGGGTGTCAGTCCGCCGGCATTGGCGACGGGCACGCGCGGCATGGTGATCTCTGTCATGACTTGCAGGGGGTCGTTCGGGCTGCGACCGCCCGCAGACCAGCCATAGGGTCGACGCGTGACCGGGCAGAGCCAGGCACGATCCAGCCGCTCGACGGCTGCACGGGAGAAATCCAGACGCCAGGCGCCTTGCCCCATGTCGCGGGCGGCATTGGTGCATATCATCGCCCAAAGGGTGTCCAGAACCTCTCCCGCCCGGTCCTGGTCCAGCGCAGAATCAGGACTGCCGCCCGTCAGCGCATAGATCAGTTGCACCAGCTTATGACGCTCAGTCTTGGGGCCCGGCCAGCGCCTGGCGCGGTCCAGCATCTGGTCCGGGGGCGTGTTTGACGCATGAATCGTATTCAGCCGTCCAAAACGCGGCGCAACAAGCGGCACCATATCCAGCGGGATCTCGACCGCCAGCGCCTGGCGGAACACCATATCCGCAGCCAGATGCGCAAGGGCCGCCCAACCCTCGGAATCAATCCCAGCTTGCGCCAATGGGGCCGGAGCCCCCGACAGCCGAGCCTGCTCCGCCATCTTCGGGAATGTCAGACGCAGCAACCCCATCGTCTCGGGGTTGTTCTGGACACGCGGGCGACGGAACAACTCGCGAAACAGAAAGGCTTCAGCAAGTTTCATAGGATCATCGGCCATTTCCTTGCCGATGCGACGATTACGCCAGATGTCACCGGCAAACTCTGCCAAATCGACATGACCGGCAAAGCGCTGCACCAAATCACGCCAGGCGACCGGCGCAGAGGACGCTCCCGTCAACATCGCCAACTCACGCTCTTTGTCGTCAGCCATATCGTCCAGCCCTGCGGCCCGAAGCTTTACCATATCGCTCGAAAGCTTCGCGATAAGAGCAGGATCGGCAGTCTCCGTTTCCTGCACCCTGTGCCAAACAAAAGCACGGGTCAGACTGCGCTCCGCATCCTGCTGCAGTTTGGCGGCAAGACGCGCAACGCCCTGACGGCTGTCGGTAAAGGTCAACGCCCGCCGACCTCCGGCTGGCAAACCAGGCACCTGCTCTGGCTGCACAATGTCCTCAATAAGCCCGCCTAACGCATTGCCCATCAGGAAAGCCGGGCCGAAATGCAGACCCATCAATCGGGCGGAACCGGCGCTGTCACAACAGTTTCGATCAGCCGGATCATAAAACAGTTGCATCCTGCGACCACGAGCGCCATCTGGCATCGCATTGTCATAGATGCGCCCGTCCTCGGCGAGCCAGATTCCATCCCCGGAAGACAGCCAGGCAAAACCGCGATCTGCTTCGCGGCCTTCTTCCTCTTCGGGTTCGGCATCAAGGGCGTAGTCGTCCCCCTCATCCGGCTCGGGCGGCTCCAATCGGGGCTCTGCACCCCCATGGTAAATACCCTGCAAGAAGACCTGCCCACAGTCTGAACAGGAAACCAATTCGTAAACCGGCGCGCCACAATCGCAACGTGACCGTGCCGAGAACCAGACCGCACCAAAGGGCCAACCCGCTTCATCGCCGGCCAGTTCAGGCTGGCGACACGTGCAGGATGCATCGGGACAAGCCCAGATCCCGCCCTGGGAACGGTGGAAGATATGGCCGCGCCATGGCAGCAAGGGCCGCCCCTGACGGGTCGCAGTTCCCAGAAGATCGAGCAGGCGCGAGGCCTTCGCCCGTTCCTTCGGATTACCTGTTAAAATCTCTGCCACGCGCGAAAGAGGCAATCCATCCCGAGACATCTCATTGCACAGCTTCTGAACTCTGGGATGCGGCGCCAGCACGGCGGCAGCCTCTTCAGGTGCCATCAGAGCAAGCCTGTCCGCGTCCAGCTGAGCATCAGGGCCCTGTGCGGGCAGAACCGGCGCATCTTCCTTCCCCTCGACAACCGCAACCCGTGCCTCATCCTGACCTGCGAGCGCCGCCGCGAAAGCACGCAGCTTTGCCGGGGCATCCGTTTCTCCACCAATCGTGGCCGAGGTTGCCATAAGCCGCACATCTTCCGAGGCAACTCCGAACCCCGCCCGCACCCGACGCAGCAAAAGCGCCATTTCTGCTGCTTGGCTGCCAATATAGCTGTGGGCCTCATCCAAGACGATCCAGCGCAAGGCACCCTGGCTCACCTCAAGCAGCTGCCGGTCCTTCGTCCGCAGCAGCAGATATTCGAGCATGGTGATATTGGTCACCAGAATTTCGGGCGGGCGTTCGCGGATCTTCGCGCGCGAGCGCAGCTCGATCCTGTCAGATTTGATCGCAGCTTCCCGTTCGGTCTCGGGGGTGTCACCATTCAAAAGCGCGAAGCGGACCTTGCCCTCCAGACCCGCCGCCCAGGCCGCGAGACGCTCGCGCTGACTCTCAATCAGGGCGTTCAACGGATAGAGCAGGATGGCCCGCACCCCGCCACCGGGTCTCGGATTGGCCAGGATATCTTGTAGGATCGGGATCAGGAAACACTCGGTCTTTCCCGCCCCGGTGCCCGCCGTCACAAGAACCGAGCTATTGCCCTCAAGACTGGCACGCCACGCCTCCAGCTGATGCTGGCGGGGTTGGCTGCCCCGTGCCATCGCCTTGCCTTCGGCCCTGTCCAGGGCCGTGACAAGAGCCTCGTTCAGCAGCCCTCCAGACAGATCGCTCATGGTTTCTCGCGCAAGCTGCCACGATTTCGCCGCCTCGATCACCGGATCCGCAATCAAGGCGGCGGGGGAGCCCGAAGGCACAGACAGCGCCCGCAGAAGCAAGGCGTTGAGCCCGGTCGACGCCAGTCGCGAACGAGCAACCATACCGCGAGCCGAACGCTGCACCAAACTATCAAGCGCGGGCAGGAGATTTGAGTCGGATTGGGTCATCGGGACATCTCCAGGGCGAGGGTCAAGGCGGCAGGCAGAGCCGTATCAAACCAGATCGGATCCGCTGCACGCAGCGCAATAAGTTGTAAATGCTTTTGAGGGTTGAGGTCAGATCGCCGTCCGGCTGCGACCTCGGCCGCGACCAAGGGAGCGTGCAACAGCGGAAGGACATCCTCCGCCCCAGGCATCGGGAAATTCAATAATCGCGCAGACAAGCCCGATACACCATCGGGCAGCCCAGAGAAGCGACGAAGCGCATCCTGCGCCGCATCTGCAAGGCGATCCCGGGCTTTGGGCACGGCCAGCGGGATCGGAGCACCGGTCGCCGTCAGCGCCAAAGCCCCTTCGCCAGCCTTCGCTAGGGCCTGCCCGAGATGAACCGCCAGCTCGGGACGAAGAGCGATGATTTCGCCAGCCGTTTTCGCCAGTCGCTCCGCAATCAGCACACCTGTTTCGTCTTCAGAAATACCCGCAATCCTTAACCGATCACGCAATCCTTCGCGCACCGAAACCAATGCCTCTGCCCAGGCGGCGCAAGGGACTAAGGGCCACCAAAGGGGACTTTCTGTCTCTATCAGCAGGGCCGCAGCACGATCTGCACGGCCCACACGCAGCAGAAGCGCCACCGCAGCGGCAGGAACGCGGGCAAGAGCCTGCATCTGATCAAGCGCAGAAGCATCCCCGGCATCTCTGACGGCAAGGATCAGGCTCCATATCCTGTCCCATCCCATGTCATCGGGTTCAGATAGCAAACGCCGCCACTCCTGTGCGTAATCCTGAAGGCGCTGCTCACGCGAAGACCATTCTCCGGGTTGCGTCGACCAGACCATAGGCCGCATCACACCACGGCTTTCCGAATAGCCCTGGATAAACCAAAGCCCCTCGCCTTCGCCGAGCCAAACCGCCGGATCCGTGCGGCTTTCGACCTCAACCCTCTCGATCCGGGCAGGATCATCGAGACAGACCCCGATCAGGCGCGTCACGCCTGTCCCGAGATGCCAGAAGGGCCCCGCGGGCTCGGCACTCCAATCATATCGGCCGATCTCCAGTCGAGGCGTTTCCTGCCCGCCTCCGATCAGACGCA
>CALKAA010000301.1 GCA_937983495.1 uncultured Gemmobacter sp.
CGCTCAAGCCGCGCCGCGTGTCGGGGCGCAGCAGCAGATGGCAGACCGGCAGGGGGCCGCGTGCGGCCATGATTTCCAGCCCCTTTTGCGCCTCGGCCCAGGACATCTTGTGGCGCAACTGGCTGTGCCGGTCTTGGCCTTCGGAGAGGTCTACGTCGATTTCAAAACTTTTCTCCAACACCATACCATCGCGGTCGGCGATGATGATGCTGATCTTGCTGCGCTCCTGGGTCAGAAGGCGAGAGGGAACAGAGATGGCAAAGCCAGCCCGCTGTGTTTCGGGGAAATCGAAGAAGATTTCTGCCAATTCATCGCGGCGGATGCCGATATAGGCTTGCCCCAGCGATTTCCCGTCCATGAAGACTTCGATGCCGTCCACGCCTGCACGGGCAACGGCCCAGCCGGTCAGGTTGAAACTTCCCGTAACCTTGCGGGTGGCTACCCCCCCGACAATCTGGAAACTGTCCAGCCCGAGAACGATCGGATCATAGGGGGATACTCGCGCAGCAGGAGGCGTGATCTGCGCATCAATCGAAAAATCCCGGCTTGTGCCGTCTTTCAGATGTGCGGTGATGGTCAGTTGGGTCGCCCCTTCGGGCAAGCCCGGTTCGTGCTGCAATTCGACCTCGAACCCGACATTCGCGCCACCCGGCAGGTTGGGATAGGCGCGTGCCACATCCGGGCGCGGCAAGCCGCAACGTCCGCTGCCAAGCTCCTGCCCGTCCCAGTGCAGGCTGAGCCGTTCCAATCCGGCCTTGGCCGCGATCCATCCTGACAGATTGCATTGGCCAGAGGTGTCGAGAATGACGGTATCGCAAAAGAACCAGATGTCCTGCTTGGCTTCGGGCTGAGACGCTTCCTGCGGTTCTGGCGATGCCTTGGACTGCATCATCGGAATCGGTGCGAAACTTGCCGGCACCCGTTCGGCCTGAACCTCCTGCGTCAGCGAAATCTGGCGCACCAGTTGTGGCGTGGTGACTACGCGGCGCAAGGTTCCGTCGCGTGCCATGATTTCGATGGTCAGCAGGGGGAGGGCGTGTTGTTCCGGTTGAGCCAGTTGCGAGACGAGGAAGAACCCCGACCGTTCAGCCCCCGGATAGGTGGGGAAGCGTTCCGCCACATCGGGGCGCGAGAGGCCGGGCAGGGTGCCGGCGATCTTGCGGCCATCGGACAGAAGCTGGATCGACAGGATCGGGGCGCGCGAGACGGCCCAGCCCGAGATGCAGACCATGCCGGAGGGGTCGATCTCGCAGCGCTCCACATGGGTGCGCATGGCGGTGGCATTGCGTGCGGCCTGCTGATCGGGCAACGCCAGCGCCTGACGCTTCACGAAGATGCGGCCGCGTTCGGTGATGGCGATGATGACGGCAATGCAAGGCCCCTCAGCGGGCAGGGCACCGCTGGTCAGCATGGCCTCGAAGCCGGTATATTCGGCATGCGGGTATTGCGGATAGAGCGTGGCAACATCGGGCCGGTATTTGCCGATGCTGGCGGTGGTGATCCGGGTCTGGCCGATGAAAACCTCGATCCGGGCGAAGGGCTCGGGGCCGATGGCCCAGCCGGAAATCAGCGCGCTGCGGATCTGCCGACCGCCCTCGGCATCGGTTTCGGTTTCCGTGATCTGGGCATTGTCCAGCCAGATGCGGTTGCTGGCGGTGTCGCCCTGCACGGTCGCGGCAGGGGCGGTCACGGCAGGGGCGGTCTGGCTGGGGAGCGGGGCGGAGGTGGAAAGGTTCTTTTTCATAATCTCTGGCGCGATGTCGGTAATGGAGGAGGCCATGGCGGCACGGACAGGGGCAATAACAGGCAGGCGAGCCTCGGCACGATAGCGGCAATTCGGCGTCAGGCGAAGCGAAACTGCGCTCTTGCGGGTGGATTGGCTGCCCGTTTGCCCTCAGGGGTTCATGAAGCCCAGAATGGCGTCAATCTGGGGCTGGAAACGGGTCTCGCGCCGCATGGCAATGGCGCAGAATTCGATGGCCGGGCCTGCGAGGGTGCGGACCTCCTCGAATCCAACCTCCAGCAGGCGATGCGCCAGCGAGCTTTCGGTAAAGCCGGTGCGATGCGCCATGAAGTGATTGCCCTCGGCGATCGACTGGCGATGGCCAAAGATCACATCCAGCGCCGCAATCGGCCCGGCGGGCGAATGATACAGCACCTGTTCCAGCCGGGTTTCATCGAGGCTGCGCATCACGGCGGCCAGATCGGGCTGGCGCATCAGCGCCACGCCGCCCGGTGCCAGAATGCGCAGGAACTCGCCAAGGACAGTATCGACCTCGTGGTCATGGAAATGTTCCAGCACATGCGAGCAATAGATCATCTGGGCCGCGCCATCGGGGATCGCATGGCGCAGATCGGTCAGGCTGCTTTGAATGTCGGGCTGGCAGGCGGGGTCGATGTCAACCCGCAGCTCGCGCCAGCCGGCAAAGGCGCGGGCGTCGGGGAGCAGATCGAACAGTTTGCGAGGGCCGGAGCCGAGATTGTAAAGCGTGGGCGGGGCGGGCGCGGTCATGGGGAAACCTGTCTGAGCGGGAAAGGGGCGGGGGTCATGCCCAACCGGGCAACGGCACTGGCCGGGGGGCTGCCGCACAGCGCGGGGCAGGGTCACGATGGTTGAGCGACAACGCCCGGTAGGGCAGGGCATCCAGTGCCAAAAGCGGGTGATATTGCGGGTCGTTGTGAATGGCGTCGCGCCAGATCCGGCGCAGACTGGCCAGCTCGCGGTGCAGCCGGGTTCCGGCGGGCGTGGCCAATTCGCGGCCCCGGCTGACGGATTCGAAATGGCGGATGCGGGCATGCGGAGTGAAGATCAGCCGATGGCCTGCCGCGCGCAGTTTCAGGCCATAATCCACATCGTTGAAATTCACCGCGAAGCGCGCGCTGTCAAACCCGCCGACGGCCTCGAACAGGTCGCGCCGGGTCAGCATCATGGCGGCCGTCAGCCCGCCCGGTTCGGAGGCCACCTGCAACAGCTCGCCATAGCCGGGATCGCCCAGCATGCGATCCTCGAAGGCATGCAGCGCCCCGCGCCAAGGGCCAAGGGTCACGCCGCCATGCTGGATGATGTCGCTGGCGCGCAGCATCAGCGGCCCGACAGCCCCGACGCTAGGGCAGGCGAGGCGGCTGCACAGTTCTTGCAGGACGCCGGGCCAGGGGAAGGCCACATCATTGTTCATGAAGCAGATCTGGCGGTGCCGCGCATGTTCGACCGCCAGCGTGTTCATCAGCGCGAAGTTGAAGCCGTCTGCATATTCCAGAATGCGCGCCCCGCCATCTTCCAGCCGGTTCAGCAGGTCCAGCGCCTCTGGCTGGTCGGAGCCATTGTCGACGATCAGCAGATCCAGATCAAAGCCGGGGTTCTGTGCGATCAATTGGGTGATTGCGGTGTCCAGCAGCGCGGCCTGATTGCGGGTCGGCACGATGACGGTGACGGCGGTGTCGGTGACCGGGCGGGCCAGATGCAGGGCCGGAAACAGCGCCCCGGCGCGGGGTGGGGCTTCGGTCACCTGACTGTTCGGCGGCAGCAGGCCGG
>CALKAA010000302.1 GCA_937983495.1 uncultured Gemmobacter sp.
GGAGTTCAGACGTGTGCTCTTCCGATCTGTTTGAAGACCTCGACCAAGACCTTGCGCCAGCCGAGGTTTGGGCGGCCTTGGAAACGCTGCATCGCCTGCCGATGACCCGCTACACCCAAGCGTCGTGGCAGGAGCACAAGACGGAAGCCCAGACCCTGATCTTCGCGGATCGGGTCAGCACCGAACTGCTAGACCATCTGCGCGGCGTGGTCGAGAGGCGCGAGAATGCCTTTGTCTATGCCTGGGCACCGGGCCAGATCACCGCCGCCCTTGGCGATGCGCTGGACGTGCGATCCGTGCGCACGGAACTGGTCGGAAGGTTCCGCCAATGACGGGTGACGCTGATTTCCGGGTATCGCTGGCCAAGTATCAGTTGAACGCCGTCGATGCGATGGCCGAGACGCTGCGCACCGTGTCCGCCCTGCATGACCGCGAACCGCAGCACCGGACGCGGATTTCGCGTGAGCTGGGGGTGATCCTGCTGCAAGCACCGACCGGATCGGGCAAGACCCTGATGCTGGGCCGTGCGCTGGAAGCCGTGCGCGGGCAGCTTTCCGCCAAGACGGTATGGTTCTGGTTCGCCCCCTATGCCGGGCTGGTGACGCAGACCCGCAGCGCCCTGACCGCCCAATGCGGCGCGTTGCGCCAGCGCGATGTCTATGCCGACCGCGAGGCCAGCGCCGCACGGGATGGCGATGTGTTCGTGCAGACCTGGGCCTCGGTCGCCGTGGTCAAGAAGGAAAGCCGCAAGGTCCGCAGTGACAAGGAGGCGTCGCTGTCGGTGGACAGCATGATCGCCGAGTTGCGCGAGCGCGGGTTCCGTATCGGCGTGGTGATCGACGAAGCGCATCTGAATTTCGGTTCGGGCGCGGCGGCGACGGCGGATTTCTTCCTGAATGTGCTGTCGCCCGATTTCACGGTGCTGGCCACGGCTACGCCGAACGATGCAAAGCTGGAAAAGTTTGAACGCGATGCCGGGTTGAAGCTGGCCAGCCGCGTGACGGTTGCCCGCGAGGCCGTGGTGAAGGCAGGGCTGAACAAGATCGGCCTGATGGTCGGTGTGTTGCGGTTCAAGGACGAGGACCGGGCGCTGATCGACACCGAAGTGGCGACCCTGACGGCGGGGTGGTCGCAGCATTCGTTCATCAAGGAAAAGCTGGCTGAGAAAGGGATCAGCCTGACGCCGCTGATGCTGGTGCAGGTCGAGGATCAGCAAGAGGGCAAGGAAGACCCGGTTGCGCGGGTGAAGGAGCGGCTGATCGAGATCGGGGTGCCCGAAAAGGCGATTGCCGTCCACACCTCGGGCGAGCCTGACCCGGCGTTTCATACGCTGGCCTATGACCCCGAGATTGAGGTGCTGGTGTTCAAGCTGGCCGTGGCGACCGGGTTCGATGCGCCTCGGGCGTGGACGCTTGTTTCCGTGCGCCCATCACGCGGGCGGGATTTCGGGTTGCAGATCGTGGGTCGGATCATGCGGGTGCATCCGCTGGTGCGTCCGCTGCACGGGACAGAGCCGCTGCTGGACCGGGGCTATGTCTTCATGTCGGACCCGGAGTTGCAGGTCGGGCTGGATGAAGCCGCCGCCGATCTGAAAGCGGTGCGCGAAGGGATCGCGGTTCTGACCGATACGCTCGACGTGAATGTGCTGGGCAACGATACGCGGGCGGCGGAAAGCTATGGCGCAACGCCGTTGTCGCCCCCGCCCGTTCAGGCCGTGCCGGGTGAGACCGAGGGCGACCGGGTTGAACGACAGGTGTCGATGGGGTTGCTGAACCCGAACTATGCCACCGCCTCGACCCTGCGCCAACAAAGCGCCCTGAGTGCAGTCGAGGGCTTTTCGGCCCCCGCGACACCGCCGCTTTTCCCGAACCTGCCTGACGTGCTGTCACCTCGCGTGACACCCGCGCAGCCCGTGCCGCAAGAGCATCAGGTGAAGTATCTGCTGCGAACGGACTTGGGCATTCCGTCCGCGCTGGTGCGGGAGGAACTGCCGAACCTGTTCGACATCGAAGGCGACCTCTGCCCGCAGATCGCCCGCGAGTTTTGCCGCATGGTGCCCATGACCTCGATGTTGCTTGCGGTGAACAGCAACGCCGAACTGTCGATGCGCGACCTGTTCAATGCGGGCCAGACGGATCAGCGCAACCTGAGTGTCAGGATGTCGGCGGCCCGGATCGCGGAACAGGCGCAGGCGCAGCTTATGTTCAATGACGGGATCGACCCCCGCCGCATCCGCGAGGCGGTCGAGGCCGAACTTGCCCGATTGTGCCAGAAGGATGGTATCGCCGCGACGAGCCGCGACATTCGCAGGACCATCAACTTGGCGATCCTGCGCCAGCCGCAGGCGCTGAAAGAGGCCGTCCGCATCGCACAGGGCCATCACATCCGCCTTGAGAGCAACGAGCCGATCCCAACAGAACAGTTTGGACCGAAGGATGCGCCGAAAGCCAAGAAGGGGGCCTATGGGGCCTTCATCGGTCGTTACAACCGACCCGAGCGGGCCTTTGTCGAAATGCTGGACAATGACGACACGGGCCGGATCAAGTGGTGGCTGCGGAACCCGGAAAGCGAGAAGTGGGCAACGCGGTTGATCCTGCCGACCGGAAAGCGGTTCTTCCCTGATTTCGTTGTGGGCGTCAGCGGACGACGCACCCGCGACAGCATCGCATTAGTCGAGATCAAGGATGATGGAGAAACCGGTCGGCTGCATTCAGACAGCAACGCGGTCAAAATTCGGTCAGAGCACAGCGAATACAAGAAGGTCTTCTGGTCCTTCCGGGAGGCAGAGGGTGTATTCCTGAAAGCCGTTTGGAACCAGTCTTACAATCGAATTTTCAGCGCGGGGCCGTTCGAGATTGAGGACATGGTGTTGATCCAGTAGCACTAGGCGGATTTTTCTGCCCTGTGCCAAGATGTTATTGATTTGAAGGTAAGGAGGGCCGATGGTCGATTTCTGGGATAGCCACACCGACGGTAAAAAAGACCTGCTGCGCCTACTGACCGGGAACGGAAAGTGGCTGGCTTGGCCTGACAAGGAAGCAGACCCCAACGATGCCGGTAGCAAGCGCGTCGCGGGATGCCGTGAGCAGGTCGAGGACAAGCTGAACGACGCCTTGCACTCGACCAATGTTGTTGTGTTGTTGGGTTCGGGTGCATCATTTTGCGCGAAGAACGCGGACGGGTCGAAAGCACCCGGCATGTGGCACCTCTGGCACGCGGTCCGCGATGGATACGGTCACGCGGCTTTCGATCAGATCGTCAAGGACGTGATGGGCGAGGTTCCTGCCGCGGGGAAAGAGAACATCGAGGGGCTGCTCAGCCTGTGCAAGATGTCGATTGAACTGTTGCGGGTGCAATCAGAGAATGACCAAGGTTTCACTCAGCGGCCCAAGCTCGAAAGCCTAGAAAAGTTCATCAAGGCGGCAGAAAAGACCATCCTAGAAAAGGTGGATTTCGTGAAGCCGGATACGGAACTTGCCGCCCACACGGGGTTCATCCGCAAATTCGGACGCCGTTCACCCGAAAAGCCACGCGTCAAGCTGTTTACCACTAATTACGACCTGTGCATTGAAACGGCGGCAGCACGTCTGGGTGTTGTTCTGGTGGACGGATTTTCACACGCCGCTGTGCAGCGGTTCAATCGGGATCACTTTCAACACGACATCGTGCGGCGTTCCTCGAAAAGCACCAAGGCCGATTACCTCGACGGCGTGTTTCACTCCTACAAACTGCACGGTTCGGTGGACTGGCGCAGACAGCGCGATGGGGTTGTGATCCGCAGTCAAGCGGAAGCCACCGAAGAAATGCGTCCGGTCCTGATCTATCCGCGCTCGACCAAGTATCAAGAAGCGTTTGAAACGCCCTACCTCGACATGTTTGCGGCATTGCAAGAGGCCCTGCGAGAGCCAGACACTACGCTTATTGTTTCAGGGTTCGGCTTTGCCGACGATCATATCAGCGCCCCGATCTGGTCAGCCATTGAGACGAATTTGTCCTTGCGCGTGATCCTGTGCGACAGGGGCTTTGTCCCCCATCAGCAGCTTGACGCAATAGATGCGCATGAAATCGACCTCGAACTTGACAGGCAGCGTCCATATCAAAAGAAAATCATCAAGCTCGTGCAGCAAGGCGACAGTCGGATCACCGTCCTGAATGGGCGTTTTGAAGACCTGGCCCAAGCACTCCCCGAGATTTCCGGCAAGACCGACCGTCAGCTTCTGCAAGACCGTCTGGCCAAGCTCGGGGAGCCAAACCCATGACCGAGCCAGCTTCCCTGATCGACCCGCTCAAGCGCATCGGAACCGTTACACGCGTAACAGCTAGTGCGGTTGAATTGACGCTTCCGAACGCACTCGCTGCCTCAGGCCGCAGAGGGTTGGCAAAAGGTTCGGTCGGTGACTTTGTGTTTGTTGACTGCGACCGTGAGACAGTTCTTGGCCGGATTACTGAGGTGGGTATCCCCGAGAAGCAGCGACCTGGGCTGGAGCATCAAATCGAACAGGAAGCACTGGTAGAGCCCAATGGGCGTGTCCAGTTGCTTGCAACGGTAAGCAAGACAACGCGCAAGGTCTCGCGTGGGATTAGTGCCCAGCCACGCGTTGGGGACGGGGTGTATCTGGCAGATGGCAGCGCGCTGGCGGCCTCGATACAGGATGCCCTTCGGGGCGGCACTCAAGGAGACCGCGATCCACTGATGATCAATCTAGGTCGGTTAGCAGGGCTGGAAGATGCCGAGATCAGCATCCCGCCAGAGAAGCTATTCGGTCGGCATTGCGGTGTGTTCGGGGCCACAGGTGGTGGCAAAAGCTGGACGGTTTCGCGCTTGGTCAACGAGGTTGTTCGGATCGGTGGAAAGTGCATTTTGTTCGATCCGACAGGCGAGTTCACAGGCAAAGTCGAAGGAGCAAGACAGTTTGCATTTGCTGAAGCAACACTCCCAGACCAGCCGCTGGTTCGTTTTCCGAGCAAGCTACTTTCCGAACTCGACCTTCATGCACTTTTGACACCGACCGGACAAAGCCAAGGCCCTATGCTTCGCGGCGCAACAAAGAGCCTGCGCATGTCTAAGGCTTTGCGCGATGCACCCCAGCAATTTGTTCAAGAAGTTGAAGGCAGCAGAACCAAGGTACTCATTCAACAAGGGCAAAACCCAGTTGGTTATGTCGTAATTGAAGAGCATGGCTCAATCGAGAAGGCAAACCAAAGTCGCGTTGCTTATGGAAGGGCAGAGTTGCTGTTAGCCGAGCACTTGGCCGCAGAGCAGTGCAACTTTGATTTCCGTGTACTGTCTCGTCAGGTGAGAAACGAATGTGTTCGACCCGTTGGGAATGACGCAGGCAGCTTTGGTGGCCTAGACAGTGCCGCCATTGGTTATTGCAACACTTTGATTATTCGAATTGAGACTTACCTCTCCTCGCCTGAGTTGGCCTGCATTTTCTCAGAAGATGGGTTGGACATATCGGCTGAGATTGAAAGCTTCTTGGGCGCCCCTAACGCAAATGCGATGGTCCTTTCATTCGAGAAGGTCAGTTTTAAGCATAACACCCGCGAGCTTCTTCTGAATACGCTTGGGCGCTATTTGCTAGTTCTTGCCCGACAGGGGCGGTTCCGCGAGTGCCCCTTGGTGTGTTTCCTTGATGAGGCTCACCAGTTCATTGGAAGGTCGGTAGGTGACGAGCAGAACCATGTTTCTCTTGACGCCTTTGGCTTGATTGCCAAGGAAGGCCGCAAATACGGCCTTACCACGGTGATAGCCACACAGCGCCCCCGCGACGTCCCTCAGGACGTGCTTAGCCAGTTGGGCACTTTGTTCGTCCATCGGTTGACGAACGAGCGCGACAGAGAAACGATTGAAAAGGCTTGCGGCGATCTCGACAAGAGCGCAGCCGCGTTTATTCCGGCCCTTGCGCAGGGTGAGGCAATTGTTGTCGGCCCCGATCTACCAGCACCCTTGCCACTTATGATGACGAAGCCAGAAAAGGGCCAGCAGCCAGAAAGCCACGGTCCCCGGTATCAACAGTTCTGGGGCCGTCAAGTGGCTGTCATAGAAAATCAGCCTCACAATCCGGGGGCTGAATGACAACTGTTCCGCAGTCAGTACCGCTACAAAGCGTAAAAGGGGCAGTCAGCGTCGGGCGCAGGCTTTCCTACACAATCCTTCGTAAACTGGCCAAGGCCACTGTAAGGGCGTCCTGTGGCGTCTCCGGTATGTCGGATGGCCTGCGGCGAGGTGGCAGGGGGAACCCAATCAAGCGGGATCACGCCTTGGCTGGTTGACTTCGGCTCGGTTTGGCGCTCGCCCGGTGTGTGAGCCTCGCGGCAAATCGGGGCAGGTTGCCTACTATCTGCCTATTCGCGCCAAATGCCCCAAGTGCCACCCTTGCGGGGTGGCTGGCAACTTCTTGCTTTTCTTGGGATTTTTGGCTCCGGCGGTAGGGATCGAACCTACGACCAATTGATTAACAGTCAACTGCTCTACCGCTGAGCTACGCCGGAACACGAGGGGGTGTATAGCGGTGGGTTTCTGGGGTCGCAAGGGGACATGCGTGAAAAAAATCGGGGTTTGTGAAGATTTTTTCCTCCGGTGTTGTTGCGCGTGCCTGTGGGCTTGTTCTGCCGGAGGCCAGCCTTTCCGAAAGCCGACTGATTGCGATGGGTTTGTGGGGGGCATGCCGCGCTCGCAGCTGCCCCTGCCATTCGCAAGTTGGAGCAACCTGCCGGGAACTCACGGCTTTTTGCGCAGGAAGCAGGCTTCTTCGGCCAGAGGTTGGTCGTTCTGGGAGATTTCGTTTCTGTGCCGAAGATCAAGCAGATGGGCCAAAAGGTTACGACGTGCTGCGGGGCGTAGCGGGGCGGGGGTATCGTGATACACCTGCATGAGCAGCGCTTCCAGCGTCAGCGGATGTTCGAGCGCGGCGAGGATGCTGGATTCGCGGGCGCGCCGATGGGCGATCAGGTCGTGCAGGCGCGCGGCCGGGGTTTCTATGGCGGCACCATGCGCGGGCAGAAAGCGCTTCCAGCGGGGCTGGGCCAGCCGTTCAAGCGAAGCCATGTAATCGGTCATGTCCCCTTCCGGGGGGGAGACCAGCGAGGGTGCCCAGCCCATCACATGATCGCCGGTGAACAACCGGTCGCCCCAGCCAAGGCAGATATGGCCGCCGAGATGGCCGGGCGTGTGCACCACCTCCAGCGCCCAACCGTCCGTGCGCAATACTTCGCCATCCAGAAGGCAGCGATCCGGGGCAAAGCTCAGGTCGAGACCTTCGCCTCCTCCGAGGCCCTGTATCCCTGCCATGCGTGGCGAGAGCCCTGCATGGGCGTCGCCAAAGGCCAGCACCTTGGCGCCGGTCGCTTCGGCCAGCGGGCGCGCGAGGGGAGAGTGATCGAGATGCGCATGGGTGACAAGGATATGGCTGATCCGCTCTCCCGGGCGCAGGGCGGCCAGGATTGCCGCCAGATGTGCGGGCAAGGCGGGGCCAGGGTCGATCACAGCCACTTCGCCTTCACCCAACAGGAAGGTATTGGTCCCCCAATGGGTCATGGGGGAGGGGTTGGGGGCCAGCACCCTGCGCAAGCCGGGTTCGATCTGCTGGGGCGCGCCGGGTCTGGGCGGTGGCTCTGGTTTCATGGCTTGCTCTTTCGCTGCGGCGCGCTAGGGTCATCCGCCATGGCGTTCCGTCTGAAACATCTGTTGCCGCGCGGGCTTTATGGCCGCGCCTTGCTCATTCTGGTCGTGCCTATCGTCACGATCCAGCTTGTCGTGTCCATAGCTTTCATTCAGCGCCATTTCGAACGGGTGACGCAACAGATGACCGGCGCGGTCGCCAGCGAGATTCGCTATGTGCTGCTGCGCCGCAGTGCCGGGGATGTTGCCGGAGCGCAGGCGGTGGCCGAGGGCCTGGGCCTGGATCTCGCCCCGGTCAGCGCTCCTCTGGAGGGCGTGCAGCGGGATTGGTCCGATCTGACAGGGGCGGTGGTGGCGGGGACGCTGCGCGAAGCCGTGCCGGGCTTCCTCGGGGCCGACATGCAAAGCGAGGACAATCGTGTTCTGGCCGATTTCCGGCTGGGGGCAGAGGTGCTGCGGGTGGGCATTGACCGGCGGCGCATGTCGGCCACCAATCCGCATCAGCTTCTGGTGCTGATGATCGTGACTTCGGCGCTGATGACGGTGATCTCTTATCTGTTCCTGCGCAATCAGGTGGCCCCGATCACCCGGTTGGCCCAGGCGGCTGAGGCCTTTGGCAAGGGCCAGCACATGCCCTATCGCCCGCGCGGAGCTGCCGAAGTGCGGGCCGCGGGGGCGGCCTTCATCGACATGCGGGCGCGGATCGAACGGGCGTTGGAAAGCCGGACGCGCATGCTCTCGGGGGTGAGCCATGATCTGCGCACGCCGCTGACGCGGCTGAAACTGGGCCTGTCGATGTTGCCAGAGGATGACGAGACCGAGGCGCTTCTGGGCGATGTGGCTGATATGGAGCGTCTGGTGGATGAGTTTCTGGCCTTCGCGCGCGGTGATGCCACCGAGGAGGCGGTTGAAGTGGATATGGCCGCCCTGGTGCAGCGCGTTGTGGAAAAGGCGGTGCGCGGCGGGCAGAATATCCAGCTTCAGGGCGCGATGGTGGTGCGGCTGCGCCTGCGACCGCAAGCGGTCACCCGGGCGCTGGAAAACCTGATTGGCAATGCCAACCGCTTTGCAGACCGGACGCGCGTCACGCTGATGGATGGTGACCGTTTCGTGCGGGTCGTGGTCGAGGATGACGGGCCGGGCATTCCGATGGAGCGGCGTGACGAGGCGGTGCAGCCCTTTGCCCGGCTGGACGGTGCGCGTGACCCGAACAAGGGGGGCGGGGTCGGGCTCGGGCTGTCGATTGCAGCCGATATTGCGCGCAGCCATGGCGGGGCGCTGTGGCTGGGCGAAAGCGAGGCGCTTGGCGGGCTGCGAGCCGAACTGGCGCTGGCGCGGTGAGGCAGGCTGCGCGGCAAGTGCGCGTCCTGCGGGCCTCAGCGCGGGCGGCGTTATTTCGGGCGGGCGGCCACCAGAACCCAGGCCGGTTTTGCCCCTTGCGCCAGGCCGAAGCCGATCTCGGTCACCGCAGGGTCCAGCAGATTGGCGCGGTGACCCGGCGAGGCCTTCCAGAAAGCCAGCATCTGCTCAGGAGATCGGAAGAGCACACGTCTGAACTCCAGTCACTGACCAAT
>CALKAA010000303.1 GCA_937983495.1 uncultured Gemmobacter sp.
AGGGCGGCGAGATCATCCAGTGGAGCATGGGGGGCTTTGACACGCTCAACCCCTTCACGGTGAAGGGCCTTGGTGCCGCGCTGTCGACCGTCATGCTGGAAACCCTGCTGACCGGCACCGCCGACGAGATCGGTTCGGCCTATTGCCTGCTTTGTTCCAAGATCGAATATCCCGAAAGCCGCGATTGGGTGATCTTCCACCTGCGCCCCGAGGCCAAATTCTCGGATGGCACGCCGCTGACGGCCGAGGACGTGCTGTTCAGCTATGAAACCTTCCTGAGCAAGGGCCTGTCGGATTTCCGCGCCGTGCTGGCGCAGCAGGTCGAAAAGGCCGAGGTGCTGGACCCGCAGCGCATCAAGTTCACCTTCAAGGCCGATTACCCCAAACGCGACCTCATTCAGGATGTCGGCAGCCTGAATGTGTTCTCCAAGGCGCAGTTCGAGGCCGAAAAGATCGACCTTGAGGAACCCCGCCTGAAACCCTTCATCGGCTCCGGCCCCTATATGTTCGACAAGATGGAGCCTGGCCGCTTCGTTGCCTACAAGCGCAACCCCGACTATTGGGGCAAGGATCTGCCGATCAATGTCGGACGGGCGAATTTCGACCAGCTCCGCATCGAATACTTCGCCGACAGCACCGCGGCCTTCGAGGGCTTCAAATCCGGCGTCATCACGTTCCGCAACGAAAATTCGGCGCGGCAATGGGCCACCGGCTATGATTTCCCGGCGCTGAAGGCGGGCCATGTGGTGCGGGCCGAATTCCCCTCCGGGGCCAAGGCCAGCGGTCAGGCCTATCTGTTCAACCTGCGCCGCGAGAAATTCGCCGATCCCCGCGTGCGCGAGGCCATCGGGCTGATGTTCAACTATGAATGGTCGAACCAGACCCTGTTTTACGGCCAATACAAGCGCATCAATGCGATCTGGGAAAACACCGATCTGGCCGCCACCGGCACCCCCTCGCCCGAGGAGGTCGCGGTGCTGCAACCCCTTGTCGATGCCAATCTGTTGCCCGCTTCCATCCTGACGGATGAGGCGGTGATGGCCCCGGTTTCCGGTGAGCGGCAGCTTGATCGTGGCAATCTGCGCCGCGCCTCCGCCCTGCTGGACGAGGCGGGCTGGCCGGTGGGAGATGACGGCATGCGCCGCAATGCCAAGGGGCAGATGCTGACGGTCGAATTCCTCAATGACGATCCGAACCTCGACCGCGTGCTGAATCCCTATGTCGAGAATCTGCGCGCCCTCGGCGTCGATGCCCGCAACACCAAGGTGGACCCGGCGCAGTTTGAAAACCGCACCCGCCCGCCGCAATATGATTTCGACATCATCAGCGGTCGGGCTTTGTCGGAATACATCCCCTCCTCGGGTCTAAAGCAATATTACGCCAGCGCCAGCGCCGACAATTCGGCCTTCAACCTGATGGGGCTGAAATCCCCGGCGGTGGACAAGCTGATTGCACAGCTGATCGCCGCCAAAACCCGCGAGGAGATGACCATTCTCACCCGCGCGCTGGACCGCGTGCTGCGCGCCGAGCGGTTCTGGGTGCCGCAATGGTATAAAAGCACCCATACCGTCGCCTATTACGATCAGTTCGGCCATCCGGAGGCCCTGCCGCCCTATGCTCTGGGCGAGATGGATTTCTGGTGGTATGACGCAGAAAAGGCGGCGCGGTTGAAGGCGGCCGGCGCCCTGCGATAACAAGAACAGGCAGACGCACCCCATGGGCGCCTATATCCTCCGACGGCTCTTGCTGATCATCCCGACCCTGTTCGGGATCATGCTGGTGAACTTTGCCCTCACTCAACTGGTGCCCGGCGGGCCGATCGACCAGATCGCCGCGCAACTCGAAGGCAAGGGCGATGCCTTTGACGCCGTGGCAGGCGGCGGCAATGATGGGGGCGCGGTCGAGGAGGCCGACAGCAACTATATCGGGGCGCGTGGCCTGCCGCCCGAGCTGGTGGCCAAGCTGGAGGTGCAGTTCGGCTTTGCCCGCATCACCTGCGCCCCCGGTTTCACCGGCACGCCCGACCTCAAGTCGCCTGAATGCACCAAGGAGATGATCCCGGCCTGGGAGCGGTTCTTCATCATGATGAGCAGCTATCTGCGCTTTGATTTCGGTGACAGCTATTTCCACTCGCGCAGCGTGCTGGATCTGGTGATCGACAAGCTGCCGGTCTCGATCTCGCTGGGGCTGTGGTCCACGCTGATCGCCTATATGGTCTCGATCCCGCTGGGCATCCGCAAGGCGGTGCGTGACGGCTCGCGCTTTGACACCTGGACCTCCACGCTGATCATCGCGGCCTATGCCATCCCCGGTTTCCTCTTTGCCATCATGCTGATGGTGGTCTTTGCCGGGGGCACATACTTCCAATGGTTCCCGCTGCGCGGCATCACCTCGGACAATTGGGACAGCCTCAGCCTCTGGGGCAAGATCACCGATTACGCCTGGCACATGGCGCTGCCGATCACTGCCTCCACCATTGCCAGCTTTGCCACCATGACGCTGCTGACCAAGAACAGCTTCCTCGATGAAATCCGCAAGCAATATGTCATCACCGCCCGCGCCAAGGGCCTGTCGGAGGCGCGGGTGCTCTATGGCCATGTGTTCCGCAATGCCATGCTGATCGTCATTGCGGGCTTTCCGGCGCTGTTCATCGGGGTATTCTTTGGCGGGTCGATGATCATCGAAACGATCTTCAGCCTCGATGGGCTGGGGCGGCTGGGCTATGAGGCGCTGATCAAGCGCAATTACCCGGTGGTGTTCGGCACGCTCTATGCCTTTTCGCTGCTGGGTCTGCTGATCGGCATCCTGTCGGACCTGACCTATACCCTTGTCGATCCGCGCATCGACTTTGAAAAGCGGGGATAGACCATGGCCCTCTCCCCGCTCAATCAACGCCGCTGGCGCAATTTCAAGGCCAATCGCCGCGCCTGGTGGTCGCTGTGGATTTTTGCCGTGCTGTTCGGCCTGTCGCTCTGCGCCGAACTCATCGCCAATGACAAGCCGCTGCTGGTCAGCCACAAGGGCGAGTTCTACACGCCCTTCCTGACCTTCTACCCCGAAACCGCCTTTGGCGGTGATTTCCGCACCGAGGCGAATTACCGCGAACCCGAGGTGCAATGCCTGATCGTGGCACAGGGTTCGGAGAGCTGCTGGGATGACCCGGAAGGTGTGCTGGCACAGGCGCAGCAAGGCCCGGATGCCGGTTGGATGCTCTGGGCGCCCATTCCCTACAGCTACAACACCATCAACGATCTGGGCCGCGCCGCGCCCTCGCCGCCCGATGCGCAGCATTGGCTGGGCACCGATGACACCGCCCGCGATGTGACGGCGCGGGTGATCTATGGCTTCCGCATCTCGGTGCTGTTCGCGCTGATTGCGACCAGCCTCACCAGTGTCATCGGCATCGCCATGGGGGCCTTGCAGGGGTATTTTGGCGGCTGGATTGATCTGATCATGCAGCGCGTGCTGGAAATCTGGAGCGCGACCCCCACGCTTTACGTCATCATCATCGTCGCCGCGACCTGGCGCATGAATTTCTGGTTGCTGGTCGCCATCATGGTGACCTTCGGCTGGACCGCCCTGATCGGCGTGGTGCGGGCGGAATTCCTGCGCGCCCGCAACTTTGAATATGTCCGCGCGGCCCGTGCGCTGGGCGTGCCGGATCGGGTCATCATGTTCCGTCATGTGCTGCCCAATGCCATGGTCGCCACGCTCACCATGTTGCCCTTCCTGGTCACCGGGGCCATTGGCTCGCTGGCGACGCTGGATTTCCTGGGCTTCGGCCTGCCTGCCTCTGCCCCCTCGCTGGGAGAGCTGACCCAGCAGGCCAAGCAGAACCTGCAAGCGCCCTGGCTGGCCTTCACCGCCTTCTTCACCTTCGCCATCATGCTGTCGCTGCTCGTCTTTATCTTTGAAGGTGTGCGTGATGCCTTCGACCCGCGAAAGACCTTCCAATGAGCCTGCTTGCGGTCGAAAATCTGAACATCCGCTTCCGTCAGGAAGGCCGCCTGATCCATGCGGTGAAGGGCGTCAGCTTCCATGTGGAGAAGGGCGAGACCGTGGCGCTGGTGGGCGAAAGCGGCTCTGGCAAATCGGTGACCGCGCTGTCGGTGGTGCGGCTTCTGGCCGATAATGCGCTGATTGATGGCAGCATCCGCTGGCAGGGGCAGGAGATGACCAGCGCCGCTGAACCGGCGCTGCGGGCCATGCGCGGCAATGACATCAGCTTTATCTTTCAAGAGCCGATGACCAGCCTCAACCCCTTGCACACGATCGAAAAACAGATCGCGGAAAGCTTGGCGCTGCATCAGGGCCTGCGCGGCGAGGCCGCCCGCGCCCGCATCGTGGAGCTGTTGCAAAAGGTCGGCATCCGCGATGCCGAAAACCGGCTGACCGCCTATCCGCACGAGCTTTCGGGGGGGCAGCGTCAGCGCGTGATGATCGCCATGGCGCTGGCCAATGGCCCCGAACTCCTGATCGCGGACGAGCCGACCACCGCGCTGGATGTGACGATTCAGGCGCAGATCCTCGAAATGCTGGCCGATCTGAAAGCCCGCGAGGGGCTGTCCATGCTGTTCATCACGCATGATCTGGGCATCGTGCGCCGCATCGCGGATCGGGTCTGCGTGATGAAGGGCGGCGAGATCGTCGAACAGGGCCCGACGGCCGAGATTTTTGCCAATCCGCAGCATCCCTATACCCGCAGCCTCTTGGCCGCCGAACCCAAAGGCCGCCCCGAGCCTGTGCCAGAAGGTGCGCCGGTGGTGGCCGAGGCGCAAGACCTCCGTGTCTGGTTCCCGATCAAGACCGGCCTCATGCGCCGCGTCACCGGCCATGTGAAGGCGGTGAACGCCGCCAGCTTCACCATCCGTGCCGGCGAAACCCTTGGAATCGTGGGGGAAAGTGGGTCCGGCAAGACCACTCTCGCGCTGGCCGTGCTGCGTCTGATCCCGTCGCAGGGGCGCATCGTCTTTCTGGGCAACCGCATCGACGACCGGCAAGGCAGCGCGCTGCGGGCGCTCCGCCGCGATCTTCAAATCGTGTTCCAGGACCCCTATGGCAGCCTGTCGCCCCGCATGACGGTGGAGGAGATCATCGCCGAGGGGCTGGGCGTGCATGGTCTGGAGCCGGGCCGCGACCGGCGTCAGATGGTGTCTGACATCATGCAGGAGGTTGGTCTCGACCCCGCCATGATGGGCCGCTACCCGCATGAGTTTTCCGGTGGCCAGCGCCAGCGCATCGCCATTGCCCGCGCCATGATCCTGCGCCCCAAGCTGGTGGTGCTGGATGAGCCGACCTCCGCGCTGGATATGACGGTGCAGGTGCAGATCGTCGAATTGCTGCGCGCGCTGCAACGCAAATGGGGGCTGGCCTATCTGTTCATCAGCCATGATTTGCGCGTCGTGCGGGCGCTGTCGCATCAGGTGCTGGTGATGCGGGCAGGCGATGTGATCGAGGCGGGCGAGGGCGCGCAGATTTTCGATGCCCCGCGCGAAGAGTATACCCGTGCGCTGGTGGCGGCCGCCCTCGGTCCGCCCGGTGCCGATTTGCAAGGTTGAATGATGAAAATCCTGTTCGTGCATCAGAACTTTCCCGGCCAGTTCCTGCATCTGGCCCCGGCCTTGCAGGCGCGCGGCCATGAGTGCCTGGCCCTCACCGATGTGACGAACACCCGCACCAGCGCCATTCAGACGGTGAAATATCGTCACAGCGCGGCCGCGCCGGACCCTGCCGCCTGCCGTCTGGGCCGCAACTTCACCCAGATGAGCGATCGCGGCGTCACCGTCGCCCGTGCCTGCCTGCAACTGCGCGACAAGGGCTATATGCCGGATGTGATCTTTGGCCATTCCGGCTGGGGCGAGACGCTGTTCCTGAAGGAAATCTGGCCCGAGGCCAAGCTGCTGGTCTATAGCGAGTTCTACTACAAGGGCCGCGGTGCCGATGTGGGCTTTGACCCGGAATTTGATCAGCCCAGCTTCGATCAGGTGATGATTGCCCAGGGCCGCGCCGCGCATCTGGCGCAATCGCTTGTCCATGCCGATGCCGGCCTCTCGCCAACGAAATGGCAGGCCAGCACCCATCCGCCCGCCCTGCGCGAGCGGATCGAGGTGATCTTCGACGGTGTGGATACGGCGGTGATGGCGCCCAATCCGCAAGCCAGCCTGACCCTGCCGAATGGCCGGGTGCTGCGCGCCGGCGACGAGGTGCTGACCTTCGTCAACCGCAATCTCGAACCCTATCGCGGCTATCACAGCTTCATGCGCGCGCTCCCCGCCATTCTGGCCGAACGGCCAGAGGCGCAGGTGGTCATCGTGGGGGGGGATGATGTCTCCTATGGCCGCCCCGCGCCGGATGGCAAGACGTGGAAAGACATCTATCTGGCCGAGGTGGCCGACCGCATCGACCTCAGCCGCGTGCATTTCATCGGCAAGGTGCCCTATCCCACCTTTGTCGCCATGATGCAGGTCAGCCGCGTGCATGCCTATCTCACCTATCCCTTCGTCCTCAGCTGGTCGATGCTGGAGGCGATGAGTGCGGGCTGTCTGGTGATCGGCTCGCGGACTGCGCCGGTTCAGGAATTGATCGAGGATGGCGTGAATGGCCGTCTGGTCGATTTTCACGATGTGCGCGGCTGGTCGCGGCTGCTGACCAAGGCGCTGGCCCGGCCCGAGCGCTTTGCGGCGATGCGGCAGGCCGCGCGGGAAACCATCGTGCGCGGCTATGACCTGCAAACCGTCTGCCTGCCGCGCATGATTGCCTGGGTAGAGAGTTTCGGCCCCAAGGCCTGACCGCCTGCGCAAGCCAAGGCCGATCCCGATCAGGATCGGCAAAAGCCCCGCGATCCATTGCCAAAGCCTTGTCACCTGCATCCCTTCACCCTGCCGGGCAGTCTGCGCCCTCGCGCCCAGACTGATGCAGAAATGTGAACGAAGGGTGAACTTTATCCGAACCCCTCAGATCGCGGCTGAATGCTGCGCCTTGCTTTGATCATAGGCATCAAAGGTCCGCGCGATCATCCGGGTCAGCGGACGGGCGCGCGGCGGGATGCTCAATGCCTCCGCCGTCAGGTCCACCATATCGCCGAACTGCGCCTTGGCGGCGGCAAACATCGGGGCCAGTTGGGCCGCGGTCGCGCCGAAATCGCGCTGCAACTCGGCCAGTGACACGCGAAAATCGCACATCAGCGCCTCAATGATCCGGCCGCGCAGCGTATCCTCGCCGGCAAAGGCATGGCCGCGATGGGTGGTGAAATGGCCGTCGCGCACCCCCTTGGTATAATCCGAGGTGCGCGAGGCATTCTGCGCAAAACCTTGCGGAAAGCGCGAGATGCTGGAGGCCCCGAGCCCCACCAGCACCCCTGACGTGTCGTCGGTATAGCCCTGGAAATTGCGCCGCAGCCGCCCCTGCCGCGCCGCCACCGCCATACGATCTTCGGGCTTGGCGAAATGGTCGATCCCGATGGCCTCATAACCATCCCATTGAAACAGCTTGGTCGCGGTCTCGAACAGGCGCAGGCGTTCCTGCGGGGTCGGAATGGCATCCGAAGGGATCATTTGCTGGCGGCGGCTCATCCAGGGCACATGGGCATAGCCGTAAAGCGCCACCCGGTCGGGCGAGAGGCTGAGGAGTTTCTGCACCGAATCCGAGATGCGCGCGGGCGTCTGGAACGGCAGCCCATAGAGAATATCGGCGTTCAGACTATGCACGCCGCGCTCGCGGATCATCACCGCCACATCGCGCGTCAGTTCATAGGGCTGGATGCGGCCGATGGTCTTTTGAATTTCCGGGTCGAAATCCTGCACCCCGATCGAGGCGCGATTCATCCCCGCCGCTGCCAGCGCGTCCAGCCGGGGGGCATCCACCTCATCGGGGTCGATCTCCACCGAAAACTCGGCCCCCTCGGCCAGCGGCACCGCGTCAAACACCGCGCCCGCCAGATCGCGGATCAGCCCCGGTTGCAACAGCGTCGGCGTGCCACCGCCCCAATGCAGGCGACTGAGCCGCACGCCCGGCGCCAGATGCCGCTTCAGCAGCGCAATTTCCGCTTTCAGAACATCGACATAGGCAATCACCGGATCATCGCTGGAGGTGCCCTGCGTGCGGCAGGCACAAAACCAGCACAAGCGGCGGCAAAACGGCACATGCAGGTAAAGCGAGATTTCCGCCCCTGCCGGGATCGCCTCGATCCATTGCGCAAACAGCTTCGGACTCACGCCCTCGCCGAAATGCGGGGCGGTGGGGTAGCTGGTATAGCGGGGCACCCGTGCGTCGAACAAACCGAGCCGGGCGAGTTGCGATTCCTGTTCCATGCGCCTAAACTGGCCCGAACGCCGCGCGCAGGCTTTGATGTAAATCAAGATCAGGAAAACCGGATGCCGATGCAGGACATGCACCTTGTGCATCACGAGTGTGGAGATTGCCCGATCCGTCACCGTGCCGTGTGCGCGCGTTGCGAGAGCGACGAGTTGGCCCGGCTGGAGCAGATCAAGTATTATCGCAGCTTTCAGGCCGGGCAGACGGTGATCTGGTCGGGCGACCGGATGGATTTCGTGGCCTCGGTGGTCACCGGTATCGCCACGCTGACGCAGACGCTGGAGGATGGGCGGCGGCAGATGGTCGGCCTTCTGCTGCCTTCGGATTTCGTGGGCCGCCCCGGTCGGGCCACGGCGGCTTATGATGTGACGGCGACGACCGATCTGGTCATGTGCTGTTTCCGCAAGAAACCCTTTGAAGACATGATGCTGACCACGCCGCATGTCGCGCAGCGCCTGCTGGAAATGACACTCGACGAGCTGGATGCGGCGCGCGAATGGATGCTGCTTCTGGGCCGCAAGACCGCGCGGGAAAAGATCGCCTCGCTGTTGGGGATCATCGCGCGGCGCGATGCTTCGCTGAAGCTGAAGGCGCCGAAAGGGGCCGTCACCTTCGACCTGCCGCTGACGCGCGAGGAAATGGCGGATTATCTGGGCCTGACGCTGGAAACCGTCAGCCGTCAGGTGTCCGCCCTCAAGCGGGATGGCGTGATCCTGCTGGAAGGCAAGCGCCACGTCACCATCCCCGATTTCGACCGCCTGATGGAAGAGGCGGGCGATGACAGCGATGGCGGGATGTTGGGGTAGGTCTGGCTGCGGTCATCGCACCATGTGCATTCGGGCGGAAATCGGAAACGCACCGCGTTTCCCCGCCC
>CALKAA010000304.1 GCA_937983495.1 uncultured Gemmobacter sp.
CCTGCCCCCCATGGCTTGCGATCACCTCAGCCAGATCGCCTGCCAGATCGGCATAGGAATGGCTGTCAAACCACGGGCTTTCGCCATGGTTGCGCATGTCCACCGCCAGCACATCGCGCTTTTCCGACAGGCGGCGCGCGATGACATTCCAGTTGCGGGCAGAGCCGTAAAGCCCATGCGCAATGAGGATCGGCGGCAGATCATTCGGGGTCGCGGCGGGGTGGTGGATCGTGTTCAGCATGAACCGAACCTAACGCCTTCGCCGCGCGCACGCCAGCCGTCTGCCCGCCCCCATTCAGCGCGGCGCGCAAGTTCCGGCCAAAGGCCCCGAAAGCTGCAACTGGCAGACCTTGGCCACGCCCTCGCCCGGCATCCCCGCCAGCATCAGCCCCGCAACCAGCACGAGGCCACCGAAAAGAGCCAGCGCCATCTGGCGCGCACCGCTCTTGCGCCTTTGCAACATCGTCATGCCTCCATGGCTTGTCTCACGGTCAAGACGCTGGCCCGAGCAAGGCAAAACAGGCAATAGCGCCGCCTTGCTATGGGATAACAAGGGCTTTGCCTGTGGTTGATATTGTGTTCCGCCGCCCGCACATCCATCATGGACCCAAACCCGCAGCAGGCAGGATGCCGCCATGAGCCTTCGCACCGCCCTTTTCGCCAGCCTTCTGGCCCTCGCCCCGGCACTGACCCCGGCCATGGCGCAGGCCGAATGCTATGCCGATTACAAGGCCAAGCAGGACGATCCGCTGCGGCTGCATTACGGGGTTGCGCAAGTCTCGGACTGCGACAAGAAAGCAGCCAAGGCCGAACTGGCGCCGCGCCTGCGGGCGGGGGGCTGGAAACTTCTGAGCGTGATTTCCACTTTCGGCCCCGAGGGCCTAGGCGAAAGGCAATCCAGTGCCGGGGAATATTTCCTCCGTTTCTGACAGTTTGAAGGCGGGCAACCGCATGGTCACGCTGGGAGTTGCCGCCGTGGTGGTGATCCTCGCGGCGGCGGCGGTATTCCTGTTTCTGGCGTTGCCTGATGCCAATGCTTTCAACGCCAGGGTCGAAGCGCTGTTCGTGTCGGATGACACGCTGAAAACCTTTACCGAGATCAGACTGCTGGAGATCATTGCGCAATCCGGCACCACCTTTCAGGAAGTGCTGGTCAGCTATCGCATGGTGATCTTTGTGCTGCTGGTGTTCTCGGCGGCGCTTTTGGTCGCCTGCCTTGTGTTCCTGCTGACGATCATCACGCTGAACCGCCGCATCTCGGCCATTCAGCGGTCGGGGATCACGGTCTCCTCGCTGCTGATCTCGCGCGAGGCGCGGGCGGTTTATATCAACGATCTGGAATTTCAACTGACAGAAGCCGCGATCGAAACGCTGTCCGTGCTGGCCGAAGCGCGGATGGATGATGAGGTGCTGACCGGGGCGCAGATCGAGGCGGTGATCTCGGGCCGCCCGGAACCCGATTGCGACGAGGCGGCGGGGGCGACCCGGATCAAGCGGCTGCGCGATGCGCTTGGCAATCAGCTTGTCTCGGAGCTGCTGGTGAAAACCATCGCCCGGCGCGGCTATGTGCTGGCGGTGCAAAAAGACACGATCAAGGTTCTATGATGGCCAAGGTTCTGTAATGGCAGAGACGACCGATTTCACGACCATGGTGGAGAATGCCGCGGCCCAGGCGGCAGAGGCGGCGCTGGCCTGGGCAAGCTCGCCCGCAGGCTGGGGCCAATTGGCGCTGCTGGT
>CALKAA010000305.1 GCA_937983495.1 uncultured Gemmobacter sp.
GTGATCCGGCTGGCCGCGATGCGTTCCTTGATGCCGGGGGCAAAATTGATAGACCCGGCAAAACCGGCCGAGGCAGCCAGTTCGCTATCCACGAAGGAAGACATAAGCCGCATCAACTCGCCACGATAGCGGGCAGGCACATTGCCCGGCGCGGTCAATACACCGCCTTGAGCCAGATAATCGTCAAGGTTCATGGTATCGGTGGTCATGGTGCCCTCACTCATCATAGGTGACGACCACACGGTCGCTCAGTGGTGTGGCCTGGCACGACAGCACATAGCCCGCGCGCACCTCGTAATCTTCCAAAGCGTGATTGATGGCCATTTCGACCTCACCCTCAAGAACCTTGCAGCGGCAGGTTGAACAAACCCCGGCCTTGCAGGAATAGGGGGCATCCAGATTGGCCTCTATGGCAGCTTCGAGGATGGTCTGCCCCTGACGCGGCATCTCGAAACTGCGGGTCGCGCCATCAAGCGTTACCGTCGCCTGCGTGCCACTGCCGGGAGCCACCGCGACTTTCGACACGGCCTTGGCCTTGGCGCGCCCGTGTTGGCCGCTGGCGAAAAGTTCAAACTTGATCTGGTTATCGGCCAGGCCATGCTCACGCAGCGATGCAGCAATAGCCAGCATCATCGGCTCCGGCCCGCAGATGAAGGCCGTATCGACCGCCTTGGCATCGAGCCAATGTGTGAACAGGGCGGCCATCTTTTCAGCGTCAATCCGACCGGTGAACAGGTCGATCTCCTGCCCCTCCTGCTCCAGCACATGAATGACAGAAAACCGGCCCAGATAAAGGTTCTTCAGATCTTCCAGCTCTTCGCGGAACATGATCGAGCTGATCTGGCGATTGGCATAGACCAGTGTGAATTTCGACTTCGGCTCTTGCGCCAGCACAGTCTTGATGATGGACAGAACCGGAGTGATACCCGACCCGCCTGCAAAGCCAAGATACTGTTTTCCGGCTTCGGGCTCGATCGGCGTGAAGAACTTGCCCATCGGGGGCATGGCCTCGATCTCGTCACCGGGGGCAAGGTTTTCGTTGGCCCAGGTGCTGAAGGCACCGCCATCAACGCGCTTGATGCCGACTTTCAGCACATTTTCTCCCACGCCGGCGCAGATCGAATAACTGCGACGCAGCTCTTCGCCGTCAAAGTCACGACGCAGGGTCAGATATTGGCCTTGGGTGAAATCGAACAGGGCGCGGTCCTCGTCACGCGGGACAAGGGTCACAACCACCGCGTCGCGGGTTTCGCGGCGCACATCGGTAACTTTCAGCGAATGGAAGCGTGCCATGCGGTTTCGTTCCTGTGCAGCGGCATCCTCAGATGCACTTGAAATAGTCGAAGGGTTCCAGACAGTCGGTGCAGCGCCAGCTTGCCTTGCAGGGAGTAGACCCAAACTGGCTGATCTTTTCGGTATGGGTGGAGCCGCAACGCGGACAGGCGATCACCAGATTGGTGTTCCCTGCCAGCCGCGACACCCGCCCTGCCAGCCGCCCATCGGCGGCGGTGCCATCAATGGGAGGGGCGATGCCATAGGCCCGCAATTTCTCGCGCGCTTCTGGCGTGATCCAGTCGCTGGTCCAGGCTGGCGAAAGTTGCCGCTCCAGCCGCAGCTTTTCGATCCCATGCCCACGCAGCGCTGTCTCGATATCAAGATTGATGATGCTGGTAGCCGGGCAACCCGAATAGGTTGGGGTCACCGTTACGACCAGCGTATCGCCCTGCCAGGCAACATCGCGGATGATACCGAGATCGGTGAGGCTGATCACCGGGATCTCAGGGTCCGGCACCTGCGCAAGCCAGTGCCAGACCTGTGACAGTTCAGGCAGGATCGCACCCATCTTCTTACCAGACGGCGCCCGGATAGGCGCGTTGCAGGAACTGCATCTCGGCCAGAATGAAACCCAAGTGTTCCGTATGAATGCCGCGCTTGCCACCCTTGTGGACGAAGGCTTCGCCCGGGTGGGTCAGTGTCGCCTCGGTCAGCACTGTGCTGACAGTGCGCTCCCAGCCGGTCTTCAGGCTGGAGGGCAGAGGAGCGATACCTGCCTCTGCCATGGCGGCATCAACAGCGTCATCCAGAAACATCTCGCCCACATAGGGCCAGTGAGATTTCAGCGCCTTTTCCATCCGCGCATGACTTTCCGCCGTGCCATCCCCCAACCGGATCACCAGATCGGCAGAGCGTTCCAGATGATAAGCCACCTCTTTTTCGGCCTTGGCAGCAATTTCGGCCACGCGCGGATCAGAAGAGGTTTTCAAAGCCTGCATCAGCTCCAGATGGAAGGCATCGAACAGAAATTGCCGCATCAGGGTTTGACCGAAATCACCATTCGGACGCTCCACCAACAACAGATTGCGGAAACCTGCGGCGTCGCGCAGATAAGCCAGATTGTCTGCCGTGCGCCCTTTGCCCTCTACCTCGGCAGCAAGGCCCAACCAAAGCTGGCACTGACCGATCAGATCCAGTGCCTGATTGGCAAGGGCGATGTCTTCCTCCAACACCGGGGAATGGCCGCACCATTCCGAAACCCGGTGACCCAGGATCAGCGCATTGTCGCCAACTCGTTGCAGCCATTCGACAAAGGCCGCCTGATCGACTGCGCGGGCCATCACATATGCCCCACTTCTTCCGGAATGTCGAAGAAGGTCGGGTGGCGATAGACCTTGCTGTTCGAGGGCTCAAACAGCGGCCCTTTTTCCGAAGGGCTGGAAGCGGTGATGCTGTTCGACGGCACCACCCAGATCGACACACCTTCATTGCGGCGGGTGTAAACGTCGCGGGCATTGCGGATCGCCATTTCGGCATCCGGGGCATGCAGGCTGCCGACGTGGCGGTGGTTCAGACCGTGCTGACCACGGATGAAGATTTCCCAGAGGGGCCATTCGCTGGACATGTCTTGCTTCCTTCCGAAGCTGGATATCGGGAAAAGGCGGGCGGGCAGCCCGCCCGGCATCACTCTGCGGCCATGCGGCTGGCGCGGCGGCGGCTTTCGGCCTTTTCGGCATGTGCCATCAGGCCATCGCGGAACCAGGCACCGTCTTCCCAAGCTTTCACGCGGGCACCGAGGCGCTCCTCGTTGCAGGGGCCATTGCCGGCGATCACGGCGAAAAATTCCGACCAATCGGGTTCGCTGAAATCCCAGCCACCCTTTTCCTCATTCCACGCCAGATTCTCATCCGGGATTGACAGGCCCAGATATTTCGCCTGCGGCACGGTCTGATCGACGAATTTCTGGCGAAGTTCGTCATTGGTGTTGATCTTGATCTTCCAGGCCATCGACTGCACCGAATGCACGCTGTCCTTGTCAGAAGGGCCAAACATCATCAGCGCCGGATACCAGAAGCGGTTCAGCGCATCCTGCGCCATCGCCTTCTGTTCGGGCGTGCCAGAGGCCATCTTCATCATGATGTCGTAACCCTGCCGCTGGTGGAAGCTTTCCTCCTTGCAGATCCGGATCATCGCACGGCTATAGGGGCCATAGCTGGTGCGCTGCAGGGGCACCTGGTTCATGATCGCCGCGCCATCCACCAGCCAGCCAACCGCGCCGATATCGGCCCAGTTCAGCGTGGGATAGTTGAAGATCGAGGAATATTTCATGTTGCCGCTGTGCAGCTTTTCCAGAAGCTCGTCGCGGCTGACCCCCAGGGTTTCGGCGGCACTGTAGAGGTAAAGCCCATGGCCCGCCTCGTCCTGCACCTTGGCCAGCAGGATCGCCTTGCGCTCCAGCGTGGGGGCGCGGGTGATCCAGTTGCCTTCGGGCAACTGACCCACGATTTCGGAATGAGCATGCTGGCCGATCTGGCGGATCAGGGTCTTGCGATAGCCGTCGGGCATCCATTCCTTTGGCTCGATCTTCTCGCCCCGGTCGATGCGGTCCTGAAAGGCGATCTCTTCGGCGGTCATCTCCTCGCGGGGTTTGGCCCCTTCGGATTTCACAAGCTGTGCATACATGGCTGGCTTCCTCTCCCTCAGACGCGTTCGATGATGATGGCGATGCCCTGCCCCACACCGATGCACATGGTGCAAAGGGCATAGCGCCCGCCGGTGCGGTGCAGGTGATACATGGCTGTGGTGACCAGCCGGGCACCCGACATGCCAAGCGGATGGCCCATGGCAATTGCACCGCCATTGGGGTTCACATGTGGCGCATCATCGGGCAGACCGAGATCGCGCAGCGTGGCCAGCGCCTGGCTGGCAAAGGCTTCATTCAGTTCGATCACATCCATCTGGTCGATGGTCAGGCCCGCACGCGCCAGCACCTTTTTCGCGGCGGGGGCCGGACCGATACCCATGATGCGTGGCTCTACCCCTGCGGCAGCCATGGCGACGATGCGGGCGCGCGGGGTCAAGCCCTGCGCAGCCGCCGCTTTCCCCGACAGGATCGCCAACGCGGCGGCACCGTCATTCACGCCCGAGGCATTGCCAGCGGTGACGGAAAGGTCAGCACCATTCACCCCCTTCAACTTGCCCAATTGTTCGATTGTGGTTCCGGGACGGGGGTGTTCGTCGGTATCAACGATCAGCGCCTCGCCCTTTTTCTGCGGGATGGTCACCGGCACGATCTCGTCGCGGAACAGGCCAGCCTCTTGCGCCGAGGCCCACCGCGCCTGCGAGCGGGCCGCGAAAGCATCCTGGTCCGCACGCGAAATGGCGAAATCCGCCGCCACATTGTCCGCGGTTTGCGGCATGGAATCGACGCCGAATTGCGCCTTCATCTTCGGATTGACAAAGCGCCAGCCGATAGTGGTGTCATAAACCGCGTTGCTGCGCGAGAAGGCGGTTTCAGCCTTGGGCATCACGAAAGGCGCGCGGGACATGCTCTCAACACCGCCGGCGATGACGAAATCGCAATCGCCAGATTTGATGGCGCGGGCCGCCATCCCGATGGCATCCATGCCCGAACCACAAAGGCGGTTCACCGTTGTGCCCGGCACCCCGATCGGCATGCCTGCCAGCAGCACGGCCATGCGCCCGACATTGCGGTTATCCTCGCCCGCCTGATTGGCGCAACCATAGATCAGGTCATCCACCGCGCCCCAATCCGCCTGCGGGTTGCGCGCCATCAAGGCGGCCAGCGGAACGGCTGCCAGATCATCGGCGCGCACCTGCGCCAAGGCACCGCCATAGCGACCGACGGGCGTGCGCACGGCATCACAGATGAAGGCGTCCAGCATGCCTTACTCCTTCGCGATTTCGAGAAGAGCCGGCGATTCTCCCAAATTCACCGACCGATTGGTCAATGAATAGCACCAAAACATTACAGGTCAATACTGATATTTGAAAATACTGTAATGTATGACGGCATAAGCCATTCTCGCAGGGCCAAGCCCCGGTTCGTCAGCTCAGGCAACCGTCATGGTCAGTGCTGTGCTAGGGGGATGCCAAGCCCTTCAGCAAAATGTCGCTTTCCGGTGTGGAGGCAGGGAGCGGGCCATCCTCATCCTCCATGGCTTGGGCAATTCCGGCCTGAGCTGAGGAGCTAATGGCCTGATAAATTTCGCGAAACAAAGACTTGGCCTCCGTTCCGCTCCAATCCTCGGGCAAGATGCCGGGGGGCAGCAGCGGGTCACGCAGCAAGGCACCCCGGTAGGCATGCACCAGCAAGAGACGGGCGGTCAGGGCGTCTGCGGGTGCAAGGTGCATGCCAGATCGCAACAAATGCGCGAGCGGGCTGAATCGCGCGACAATGGCATCATAGCGCCGGGCCAACGCCTCCAGATCCCAAAACCGTGCCAGACCAGGGTGGAGCGTGGGGTCATTGCCGCAACTGCGCAACAGCAGCTGCGCCTTGGGCGGCAGATCACCCCAATCAGGGCAGATCCAGACATCCCCGCCCATCGGGGCGAGATGGTAGCGGCGCTGTATCTCCTCCGGAAAACTGTCAGCAGCCAGAATCAGCCAGCCGGATGGCCGAAGCCGGGGCGCATAAAGCAGCCGCGCAGCCTCGGCAAATTCGGTGCGGGCTGCTGGGGCCAGGCGGTAGAAGCTGCGCCGACCGATCCGCTGCCCCACCAGACGATCCGCCATGACAAGACGCGATACCGCCGTTCGCACAAGATTTTCCCGGATTCCCACGCGATCACACACCACGATGAGGCTGCCCATCCACAACACTTCGCCTCGTGGCGCAACCGCATCTCCATAGACCGTCACGATAAAAGAAGCCGCCGTCATCGGCAGATCTTGACGCAGGCCAGCAAGTACCTCGTCTTGCACCATTAACATATGCTCCGGGCGAAGGGGGCCTGCGCCACTTTCACAAGCGGCACGCTCAGTTAGCATAGGACGGGACGCAAACTCCATGGGCAGATAGCCCTCGATCTTCCGTGCGACACCAACTGTATCGGCCGCACGCCCCCCTTTATACTGTGCTGCAAACCGATGTGATCTCGGGCAGGTTCTTGCCCGATGATTGGAATTCCAGCATGCGAAGTCCGCCGAACTCAGGGCCCAGTCAACGATTTCTCTGTGGCTCGTAATCAAACAGCATCCCATCGACATCACGAAGGAAGGACTCAAAAAAGTCAGAAAAGGTTTCGACAAGCGGCGGGAGAGCCTCGTAGGAGGGGTAATGCAAAGACAGCCAAAGCTGTGGCAATGCCCACTCCGGAAGCACAACCTCAACTTCGCCGCTGTCGAGCCCCTGCTGCACAATGAACTGCGGAAGGACCGCAATGCCCACACCGCCAGCCACAAGCGAATAAAGAAAGTCACCGTTATTTGTTGCAAGCGACTGACCGGCCGAAACGGCGCGCTGCAAGGTGCCATTGCTCATTCGCCAGATTTCGCTTTCGCCCACCGCAGCATAGGCAAGGCAAAGGGCGGCATCCAGGTCTTCGGGCCTGTCCGGTCGCGCATAACGCTCAAAAAGCCTCGGAGAGGCGATCGCAAAACGCGGCACGCTGCACAGTTTGCGCCAGATCGTAGACTTGTCGCGCGGCGGTTCGGAGATACGGATCGTCAGATCATGCTGGCCCTCCATCACATCCAGCAACGCATCACTGAAACAGACCTGCAACTCGATCAAGGGATAGGCAAGCCGGAAGCTTTCGACCAGTCGCGGCATCACACGCAAGCCAAATGACATCGGCGCACTGATGCGCAAGCGCCCGCGATGCGGTTGCGTGGCGCGCTCGAGCTCTTCGGTCACGCGGTCAAAATCTTCGACGACAGCGCCGTAGCGTGCCGCCACCAAAGCCCCGTGCGAGGTCAGCGCAACTTGTCGCGTCGTGCGGACCAAAAGCTGCTGACCCAGATCGCGCTCAAGCTGAGCCACGATACGGGTCACGGTCGCGGGCGTCATGCGAAGGTTTCGAGAAGCGGTCGCAAAGCTGCGCTGCCTTGCAACCTCAAGGAACACACGGATAGGTTTCAGATCCTGCATGGCCAACTATTACATTTTCGATAATAGTATATGCAAGACAATTATCATTCTCGTCTCGACACAGATCGCCTAGGTTCATTGCAACTATGGTTCTCCAAGTCGGAGCGATGAAATGAAAAATCAGATCAAAGGCTTGCATCACATCACGTCGATGGCGATGGATGCCGCTACCAACAACCGTTTTTTCACGCACACCCTTGGCTTGCGGCGCGTGAAGAAGACCGTCAACTTCGACGCGCCCGAGGTCTACCACCTCTATTACGGCGACGAGACTGGCACGCCCGGTTCCGTGATGACCTATTTCCCCTTCGGCAACATGCCGCGCGGGCACCGGGGTGTTGGCGAAGTTGGCATCACTGAATTCGCGGTTCCAAAGGACACGCTGTCGTTCTGGAGGGATCATCTGGCGCAGGCCGGCGTTGAAGGGCTGACCCAAGCGACACTCTTTGGTCAACAAAGGCTTGAGTTCACCGGGCCGGATGGCGACGGCTTTGCACTGGTCGAGGATGAGCTGCGCGACCGAACACCTTGGACCGGGGCTGGCATCGCCAGCGATGTCGGAATTCTGGGGTTCCATGGCGCGCGTTTCCGGCTGCGCGATAGTGCCGCGACCGGGGAATTGCTGTCCTTCATGGGCTACGAACGCGAGGTCAGCGCCGGAAATGTGACGCGGTGGCGGATCGCGGGCGGCAACGCGGCGGATGTGATTGACATCGAAGAGGCACCCGGTGCGCCCGTCGCCCATCAAGGTGCCGGGTCGGTGCACCACATCGCCTTCGCCGTCGAAGACCGTGCGGCACAGGCCGAAGCGCGTCGCGCGCTGATGGATACCGGCTATCAGGTCACGCCGGTGATCGACCGGGATTATTTCTACTCGATCTACTTCCGCACCCCAGGCGGAATCCTGTTCGAGATCGCCACCAACGAACCGGGCTTCGACCGCGACGAGGACAAAGCCCATCTTGGCACCGCGCTGAAACTGCCGACGCGTTACGAAAGCCTGCGCGACCGGATCGAGGCGCTGCTGCCACCGATCACAGATTGAGAGGATGTGATGACCCGCGACAGCTACATCGCAGCAACCGCGCCCGGTGCGCCGGGGCGGCCGCTGGTCTTTGCCTTTCACGGCACGGGCGGAAACGAGGCCCAGTTCTTCGATCTTGCCGGGCAGCTCGTGCCGGGTGCCGAGATCGTCGCACCGCGCGGCGATGTGTCGGAACATGGTGCAGCGCGGTTTTTCCGCCGCCTGGCCGAGGGCCGCTATGACATGGCCGACCTCGCCCTGCGAACCGAAAAGATGGCCGGGTTCATCGCCGCCCACAAGGCAGCCCATCCCGACCGGGCGGTGTTCGGCTTTGGCTATTCCAACGGGGCAAACATCCTTGCCTCGGTGGTGATGGCACACCCTGACCTGTTCGACCGCGCCGCTCTCCTGCATCCGCTGCTCCCATGGGAACCGGCGCCGGTGCCGGCCCTGACCGGCAAGAGGGTGTTGATCACCGCAGGGCGCCGCGATCCGATCTGCCCGTGGCCGCTGACCGAGAGCCTTCTCACCTGGTTCTCCCGGCAGGGTGCTGATGTCGAGGCCAGTATCCATGATGGCGGGCACGAACTCCGCCAACCCGAGGTCGATGCGCTGGAGCGGTTCTTCGCAGCAGCGCCATAGAAAGAGGAGGGATCGACATGATCCTCATTCATGAAAAAGCCAATCGCGGCCATAGTCGTACGGGTTGGCTGGACAGTCGGCACACGTTTTCCTTTGGCGGGTTCAAAGACCCGGCGCGCATGGGCTTTGGCAATCTGCGTGTGTTGAACGAGGATCGTGTCATCCCCGGATCTGGCTTTGCGCCGCATCGGCATGAAAGCATGGACATCCTGACCATCGTCCTTTCGGGCGCACTGCGCCACGAGGACAATCAGGGCAATGTGCAAACCATTCGCGCGGGCGAAGCGCAGTTGATGTCGGCGGGCACCGGGATCGAGCATGCAGAGTGGAATGCCTCGAAAACCGAACCGGCGCATTTCCTGCAAATCTGGATGATCCCCGATACCGAAGGCGGGGCGCCGAGTTATGCCCAGACCGTGCTACCGGATGAGCCAGGCACCTTGACCATCGCGGGTGGGCCACACAGTGACGCGCTGTTGCCGCTGCGGTCGACCAGCACGATCCGGCTGATCCGGTCTGGAGCCGAACGCGACGCCGTGGACTGCGCAGCTGTCGGCGGGCCGGATGCAAAGACCTTCGTGCAGATTGTCAGCGGTATCATCAGCGTCGAGGGCGAGCGTCTCAGCGCAGGAGATGGCCTGCAACTGCCCGCAGGCGAAACCGTCACCCTGCGCTGGCTGAGCGAGGGGATGGCCCTTGTCTTCACCATGCCTGCTCAAAGCCGGCTTTAGTGACCCAAGCCCCGGCGCAGCGCCTTGCGCCGGGCCAACTCAATGCAATGACAGGAAATTCCATGTCCAAACTCGATGTCCTGACCCCGCTCAACAGCCAACTGATCTTTATCGACCATCAGCCGCAGATGGCCTTTGGCGTCCAATCCATCGACCGCCAGACGCTGAAGAACAATGTTGTCGGCCTGGCCAGGGCGGCCGCGATCTACAACATCCCTACGGTTATCACCACCGTCGAGACCGACAGCTTCTCGGGCCATACCTTCCCGGAACTGCTGGATGTCTTTCCCGATGCGCCTTTGCTGGAACGAACCTCGATGAATTCCTGGGATGATCGCAAAGTGCGCGAGGCATTGGCGAAAAACGCCGCCGAGGGGCGCAGGAAAGTGGTCGTCTCGGGCCTGTGGACCGAAGTCTGCAACACCACCTTTGCGCTGAGCTGCATGGCCGATACCGACTACGAGATCTACATGGTTGCCGATGCCTCGGGCGGCACCTCGGCAGATGCGCACAAATACGCCATGGACCGGATGGTTCAGGCCGGCGTGGTTCCGGTGACCTGGCTCCAAGTGGCTCTTGAATGGCAGCGCGACTGGGCCTCGACCGAAACCTATGACGCCATCACCGGGCTGATGAAAGAGCACGGCGGGGCCTACGGGATGGGCATAGATTACGCCTACACCATGGTTCACAAGGCACCCGTCCGGTCCCGACACAAGGGGCCGCGGCTGAATCCGATCAAGGCGTGACATCTGTTTTCGGCGGCCATCATTTGGCCGCCCCTCTTTCCCGCGTGCAAACGGAGACCGCCATGACCGACATGATCCTGCGCAACGGGCGCATCACGACATTGGACCCAAAGGTGCCAGAGGCGACCGCGATCGCCATTCGAAATGGCCTCATCAAGGCCGTCGGAAGCGAACGCGAGGTAATGACGCTTGCCGGCAGCAAGACGGAGGTGATTGACCTGAACGGCCGTCGTGTGATCCCGGGTCTCAACGACAGCCATACGCACCTGATCCGGGGCGGGCTGAGCTACAACATCGAGTTGCGATGGGAAAACGTGCCATCGGTCGCCGATGCACTGGCCCTGCTCAGGCGGCAAGCGGCCAATACGCCCGCGCCACAATGGGTGCGGGTGGTCGGCGGCTGGTCCGAATTCCAGTTTGCCGAACGCCGCATGCCGACACTGGATGAAATCAATGACGCTTCCCCCGACACACCTGTTTTCGTGCTGCACCTCTATTCCCGTGCGCTGCTGAACCGTGCTGCGCTGCGGGTGTTGGGCATCGGTCGCGACACGCCCAACCCTCCGGGCGGCGAGATCGAGCGGGACGCGCGGGGCAACCCGACCGGCATGCTGATCGCGCGGCCCTCGGCTCTGATCCTCTACTCCACACTGGCGCAAGGCCCAAAGCTGCCGCGCGATGACCAGATCAATTCGACCCGCCATTTCATGCGCGAATTGAACCGATTGGGCGTGACGAGTGTGATCGACGCAGGCGGCGGCGGGCAGAATTACCCCGAGGATTACGACGTGATCCGCCATCTGCATGAGAAGGGGCAGATGACACTGCGCGTTGCCTACAATCTTTTTGCCCAAAAGGCCGGGCAGGAGCTGACCGATTACGAACGCTGGATCCAGATGACCAGTCCCGGCGCGGGTGATGCCATGCTGCGGATGAATGGTGCGGGCGAAAATCTGGCCTGGTCAGCCGCAGATTTCGAGAACTTCCTCGAACCGCGCCCTGACCCCGCCCCTGTGATGGAGGCCGAGCTTGAAAGGATCGTGGAACTACTGGCCGCCAACGAATGGCCCTTCCGCATCCACGCCACCTATGACGAAACAATCGACCGCTTTCTCACGGTATTCGAGCGGGTGAATGGCCGCTCGCCCTTCAAAGCGCGTTTCATCATCGACCACGCCGAGACCATCACGCCCCGCAATATAGAGCGCATCCGGGCTCTGGGGGGCGGCATTGCGACGCAGCACCGCATGGCATTTCAGGGGGAATACTTCGTGGACCGCTATGGCGCGGATGCAGCCCGCACCACCCCTCCGATCCGCGAGATGCTGCGGGCCGGATTGCCGGTGGGTGGCGGCACTGACGCGACGCGGGTGGCGAGTTACGACCCTTGGGTTGCGATGCACTGGCTGACCACGGGCCAGACGGTCGGCGGGCTGCGGCTGTTCGATGACGAAAACCTTCTTTCACGTGACGAGGCGGTGGCGATCTGGACCACAGGCTCTGCCTGGTTTTCCGGCGAGCAAGATCACAAAGGCCGACTGACCCCCGGCATGTATGCCGATCTCGCAGTGCTTTCCGATGACCTTATGACCGTGCCCGCGGCAAAGATACGCGGCATCACCTCGGTCTTGACGGTAGTTGGCGGCAAGATCGTCTTTGCCGACGCCGAATTTTCAGCGTTCGATCCGCCTCTGCCACCGCCCAGCCCGTCCTGGTCGGTCAACGCGCATTTGGCAAGTCCGGCACAACGGGCAGCCCCTCTCGAACCTGCGCCACTAACGATGCGCGGCTGTGCGGATGGTTGCGGCAATGCTTGTGGCCTGCACGGGCATCGCCACGGCATCGCATGGGCAACCCCCCTGCCTGTCCGAGACGCCCGGAGCTTTTGGGGGGCGCTTGGCTGCTCCTGCTTCATGGCTTGACCGACTTACCGCAGATTCTGCCAAACGGAGGACCAAATTGACTTATTGCTCGCAACTCGACCTCCCGGAAGCAGTCCGCCCTGATATGCGGCCAATTCCTCAGACTCAGCTCTCGGATGGCGAGGCAGCGTAGGGGCATGATCTGGGACACCCCCCTGACGACGATAGCAACCTTGCTCATCACGTCCCCCTTCTGGGGAAGTGCCGTGCTGAAAACGATCTACTTCACAGCAGCTATCCGCGAAGTCAGAGGGCTTGGATTACGCCCTGCAGCGCCTGTGGCCGTCGCCACGATTACGGTTCAAGCCATTGGATCGGGGAGCGTGATCCTTCAGCTTTGGCCCCTTTGGGGCCTCATCGCACTGGCGGCGTTCACTCTGGCAGCGACCCTGCTTGGGCATGCGTTCTGGAAGATGCCCGGCGGACAGCGTGTCCACGGTATCAACGGATTTCTGGCCAATCTCGGGCTTCTTGGCGGCTTGCTCGCCATCGCATTGCTCACCCACCAACCATGACGGGATCAGAAATGACCGGAATAGGCATTTCGCACAATGAAACAAACGGCAAGGGCCGCTATGAGGCGCGCATCAAAGGACAGGCCGAGATCGGCGAACTGACCTATTCGCGCGTCACCGAGACCCTGATCATTGCCGATCACACCTTCGTGCCGGCCAGTCTGCGCGGCCATGGGCTTGCGCAAGCCCTTGTCACACGCCTGATCGCGGATGCGCGCAAACAAGGTGAGCGGATCGTGGCCCTATGCCCCTTTGTCCGCGCCCATGCCCAGAAACACCGGGAGGAGTTGGCCGATGTCATCCAGTGGTAGCGCCGCCGCAGGCAGCCCCTTCGCCCCCTTCGCCCATCGCGCTTTCGCATTGTTGTGGACAGCGACGCTGATTTCGAACATCGGAACCTGGATGCATGAGGTTGGCGCAGGCTGGCTGATGACTGAATTGAGTCCCTCGCCCGCAGTTGTCACGCTGGTGCAGGCGGCGACAAGCCTTCCAGTCTTTCTCTTTGCCTTGTTCGCCGGAACGCTCGCGGACCGGCTGGACAAGCGCCGGATGCTGATTGCCATCAACCTGGGACTTTTCGTGGTCATCTCGACACTGGCCGCGCTGGTCTGGGCGGGTGCCATAACACCGCCGCTTCTCATCCTGTTCACGCTGGCCATCGGGACAGGCGCGGCCTTCATGGCACCAGCCTGGCAGGCCATCGTCCCGGTCCTGGTGCCTCGCTCGGATCTTCAGGCTGCCATTGGCCTCAATTCGATGGGCATCAATGTCAGCCGCGCCATCGGGCCAGCGGTTGCTGGTCTTCTGATCGCTGCGGTCGGATTGGCTGCCCCCTTTGCGCTGAACGCGGCAAGCCATCTCGTGATCATCGGTGCCCTGCTGTTGTGGCGACCGGAGACCGCGGCGACGCCGCGCCGAAGCCACCTGTCGATCACGCAGGATATGGCGACGGGGCTCCGGCATGTCCGACACAACATGCCGATGCGCAAGACCCTGATCCGCTCTTTGGCTTTCTTCATCTTCGCGTCGGCCTTCTGGGCAATGATGCCGCTGATCGCGCGCGATGCTGACGATGCCGGATCGTCGCTTTACGGTTTTCTGGTCGCAACTGTCGGCACGGGAGCCGTGATCGGCGCGCTGACCCTGCCCTATATGAAACGCAGCCTCAACGCGGATCGGACAGTGCAGATCGGCACGGCCTTGACGGCCGCCGCGCTGGTCGGGTTTGCACTCTCCTCGGCAACTATCGTTCTGCTGCCTTCGGCATTGCTGGGCGGGGTGGCCTGGATTCTGGTTCTGACATCATTGAACGTCTCTGCACAAATGGCCTTGCCCGACTGGGTGCGCGCCCGCGGACTTGCCGTCAACCTGATGGTGTTCTTCGGGTCGATGTCGGCCGGATCATTGATCTGGGGGCAAGTGGCCAGCAGGGCGTCGGTGGACCTTGCACTCCTGATCGCGGCCGGGGGGCTCATTCTTGGTATGCTGGGAACCCTTCACCTGAAAATTGCCACCTCAGGAGAGGTCGATCTCAGCCCGGCAAATGCCTGGCCAGAGGCACCTGCCCTTGCGACGGATCAAAGCGAGGATGCCACAGCCATTGTGATGATCCAGTTCCAGATTGCGCCCGCAGACAAAGCCGCCTTCCTCGATGCGGCATATGCCCTTTCGGCAGAACGCTACCGTGATGGTGCGACGCATTGGGCAATTGTGCAGGATATCAATGAAACGTCCACCTGGGTCGAAATCTTCCAGTTGCCGAGTTGGGCCGAACACCTTCGCCAACATGACAGAAACACAACTGCGGATGCCGAACTGCGCCGTCGGCTGCATGCCTTCGACAAGCGTCCGGACGGTCCCGTTATCCGGCACTTCATTGCTTCTTCCTGACGCGACTGAACGCAAGAACTGGAGATCATCATGAGCTGGAATCCTTTGCTGAACGAGAATTCCCCTGTTGAGGCGCTGATCATCCCTCGCGCAAGGGATCTGGGCAGCTTCGAAGTGCGCCGCGCCCTGCCCAGCCCGAAACGGCAGATGGTTGGGCCATTTATCTTCTTCGACCAGATGGGCCCTGCCGAGTTCATCAACGAAGCCGGAATTGATGTGTGCCCGCATCCCCACATCGGGCTGGGAACCGTTACCTACCTGTATCGGGGCGAGTTCGAACATAGGGATAGCCTGGGCACTCATCAGATGATCTATCCAGGCGAGGTGAACTGGATGATCGCCGGCCGCGGCATCACCCACTCGGAACGCACGAGCCAGGGCACGCGGGAAACCCGCCATTCGCTCTTCGGTATCCAGACCTGGATTGCCCTGCCCGAGAGCCACGAAGACATGGCCCCCGTCTTCGAGCATCACAAACAGGTTGCGCTGCCGGAGATCGCAGACAGGGGCGTGGCAGACAGGGGCGTGAATGCGCGGCTGATCCTCGGATCGGCCTATGGGCATCTCAGCCCGGTCACCATGCTGTCGGAAAGCTTTTATCTGGATGTGCAGCTTGCCCCTGGCGCCACTTTCCCCTTGCCCGACAATCACGAGGACCGGGGCATTTACGTTTCACAAGGCGAGATCAAGATTGCGGGGATGTCTTTCCGGCAGGCCGAATGATGGTGTTTCGGCCCGGCGACAAGGTCTCTGCCCGCGCGTGGGATCAGGGCGCGCGGCTGATGCTTCTGGGAGGTGCCACGATGAACGGGCCCCGCTATATCTGGTGGAACTTCGTATCCTCCTCGAAGGACCGGATCATCGAGGCCAGCCGCGCCTGGCATGCGGCGGATTGGCAGAATGGCCCGTTCAGGCTGCCACCAGGCGACGAGGCCGAATTCATCCCGCTGGACAAGCACCCTGAAGCCCCGATCCTGTGACGCACGGGACGTGCCCTTTACCAATACCGCCAGAACCTTACCATTCCAAGGAGTCCCCCATGAGCACTGACCCCAAAGACCTTGGCCCCTCGACCCAGATGAATGGCCGCCCCGCTGACAGCGACGCGCATTCTCTCACAGCAGGAAATGACGGTCCGATCCTGTTGTTGATTTTCACCCGGAACTGAGCCGGTTAGGCGCATAATTTTCACTGAGATTT
>CALKAA010000306.1 GCA_937983495.1 uncultured Gemmobacter sp.
GACCTCACGCGCACGGCGGGGGGCTCATCCGGCGGGGCGGCGGCGGCGCTGGCGGCGCGGTTGGTGCCGCTGGCTGATGGCAGCGACATGATGGGCAGCCTGCGCAATCCGGCAGCCTTTTGTAATGTCTATGGCTTTCGCCCCTCTTATGGCCGGGTGCCGGGCGATGCGCTTGGCGACACCTTCATGGCCACCCTGGCGACCGAAGGCCCGATGGGGCGTAACGTGGAGGATGTGGCGCGGTTTCTGGGCGTTCTGGCGGGCGAGAACCCGGCGGTGCCTTTTGGCCTGCCGGGCGGGGATTTCACCGGTGATCCGGCCGAGATGAAGGGGTTGCGCATCGGCTATCTGGGCGATTGGGGCGGGGCTTACCCTTGCGAGCCGGGTATTCTGGATCTGTGCCGCGCGGGCCTCAGGGTGCTGGAGGATCAGGGGGCGGAGGTCGAAGACCTCGCGCCGCCTTTCCCGGCCGAGCGGCTCTGGCAGGCCTGGCTCACCTTGCGCGCCTTTCTCAATGCCGGGGCCAAGGGGGCGATGCGCGATGACCCGGCCAAATGGGCGCAGTTGAAGCCGGAAACCCAATGGGAAATCGAGCAAGGCCTGTCCGTCACCGCCGCGCAGGTCTATGAGGCCAGCGTGATCCGTTCGCGCTGGTATGCCCGCGCCGCGCGGCTGTTTGACCGTTTTGACGCGCTGGTGATGCCTGCCGCGCAGGTCTGGCCCTTCCCGGCGGAGTGGCGCTGGCCGGAGGCGATCAATGGGCAGCCGATGGACACCTATCATCGCTGGATGGAGGTTGTGGTGCCCGTAAGCCTGATCGGGCTGCCCAGCCTTGCGGTGCCCTGCGGCTTTGGGCGGCAGGGCTTGCCCATGGGCATGCAGATCATCGGGCGCGCATGTGCCGAGGCGCGGGTGCTGGCCATCGGTGAGTCCTATCCCCGCGCGACCGATTGGCCAGCCCGCCCCCCGCCGCCGCTGGAGACATAGCGGCGGCACAAAGCCTCTGATGCGCCCGCTGGTCCGAATGGCCGCCCCGAATGGCCTTATTGCCGGAAGGTGCAGGTGGCCGCGCTGCTGGCACCGGGGGGCTGGAAGGACAGCATCCCCCCGGTGACCGCGCCGAAGAGCCCGTCATAGGGGCCGCCGACGAAGCGCACCGCCAGCGGATCGCCGTCAAAAGGCAACAGCTCGCCGGAGCTGCCCTCCATGGTGTCATAGCGCCCCGGTGTCAGATAGAGGTCGAAACTTTCGCTGCCATCGGCGAATTTGCAGGTCCAGTAGCCTTCGATCAGCGCCTCGGGGCCTTCGGTGGCGGCGCTGGCCCATGCGGGTTTCTCGGCGCGGGTCAGCACATTGGCGGGCATCGCGGTGATATTGCCGCCGCCCATGTCGATCACGCAGATCCCGCTTTTCTCGTCGGTGATCACACCTGCCGACAGGAACCCCGGCACCATGACGGCGGCCCCCGGCTCGCAGGCGGTCATCATTTCGGGGGTTTGGGCCGACAGGGCTGCGGGCAAACAGCCCAGCAGCAGGGCGAGGGGCAAGCGGGGCATGCAAAATCTCCGTGAAATGGGAGGGAATATCTCGCCAGCCTGCCAAAGCCCGAGGCCGCTGCCAAGCAAAACCTGTTGCCGTTGCGCCAAATATCCTCTGCCCTTGTCATTCTGTCTGGCCCGGCGCAGGCTGTCATAACAGGAGAACCGCATGCAGACCCAAATTCCGCTTGGCCGCACCGGCCTTCACGTCTCGCCGCTCTGCCTTGGCACAATGACCTGGGGCACCCAGACGGCCGAACCCGACGCCCATGCCCAGATCGCCTATGCCCTGGATCAGGGCGTGACCTTCTGGGATACTGCCGAGATGTATCCCACCAATCCGGCCTTGCCCGAAACGGCGGGCATCACCGAGGAGATCATCGGGCGCTGGTTCGCAAAGGCTGGCGGACGCGACCGGGTGCAACTGGCCACCAAGATCGTGGGCGCAGGGGCCTTCCGGGCCGAGGGCATCACCGGGGCCAGCTTTACCGCCGCATTGGACGCCTCGCTGCGCCGCTTGCAGACCGATTACATCGACCTCTATCAACTGCACTGGCCCAATCGTGACAGCTACCACTTCCGCGAGGCCTGGACCTATGTGCCCAAGACCGACCGGGAGGGCACGCTGGCCCATATGCACGAGGTCTTGCAGGCGGCGCAGGCGGCGGTGCAGGCGGGCAAGATCCGCGCGCTTGGCCTGTCGAATGAAACCGTCTGGGGGGCCGCGCAATGGCTGCGGCTGGCCGATCAGCATGGCCTGCCGCGCATGGGCGCGATCCAGAACGAATATTCGCTGCTGTGCCGTCAATTCGACACGGACTGGGCCGAGATGGCGGCGATGGAGGATATGCCCTTGCTGGCATGGTCGCCTTTGGCCACGGGCTTGCTCTCGGGCAAATATGCGGGCGATGTGATCCCCGATCACACCCGGCGCAGCGCCAATCCGGGCTTGGGCGGGCGGGTGACGCCGCAGGTCTTTCCGGCGATTTCGGCCTATCTTGGGCTCGCGCGCGATCACGGGCTGGACCCTTGCCAGATGGCCATCGCCTTCTGCCGCCAGCGGCCTTACCCCTGCATCCCGATCATCGGGGCCTCGACCATGGCGCAGTTGAAGGTGAATATCGGCGCGCGAGACCTGCATCTGTCGGAGGAGGTTCTGGAGGGCATCGGCGCGATCTGGCGCGATCATCCGGCCCCGTTCTGATCCGGGCCTTCGGCCTCTTGCCAAATCACCCGGCTTTCGTCCAATTGGGGCCAAATGCTGGCGGAGGTGCAAGATGTGGAGATCGGTAGCCCTGATGCTATGCCTCGGCCTGGCGGGGTGCCAGATGGCGTTGCCCTTTGGCGGCGACAAGGCCACGCCTGCCGCCACCAGCCCGGCACAAGCCACAGTGACGGCCAAGCCCGGTGCGATTGCGGGCGGGGCGGTAACGGCCACGCCGCTCACCTCGAAACCGGCTGCCGCGACACCCGCTGTCGTGCCCCCGGCAAAGGCAGGGGCGGCGATTCCGGCTGGCACGATCAAGGGCACGCCGCAAGGGGCCGGCACAAAACCTGCCCCCCCGAAATCTGAAGCCCCGAAACCCGAAGCCCCTAAATCTGAAACCGCGAAACCCGAAGTGGCAAAGGCAGAGACACCGGCGGACGAAGCCGAAACCGCCCCGCCGAAATCCGCGCCGCAACTGGCCTGTGAGGCTGGCGGCGGCTTGTGGTCCGAGGCGGGCAAGAAGGGCGTCAAGACCTGCGTGCAGCGCACCCGCGACGCCGGAAAATCCTGTAAACGCGAAGGCGACTGTCAGGGCTTCTGCCTGGCCCGCTCGCGCAGCTGTGCCCCTGTGACGCCGCTTTTCGGCTGCAATGACATTCTCCAGGCCGATGGCCGTCAGGTGACCCTGTGTATCGACTGATCCTTCCGGCGGCCCAAACCGCAATTCTGGCTGCAACTCTGGCCGCTTGTGTGCAGCAAACCCCGGCGCGCGGCCCGTCCTGGCGCAATACCGGCACCGAGATCTATTCCAATGCCGTGCTGGATATGGCCGGGTTGAAAGGCGAGTGGCAGCAGGTCGCAGCCTTTGCCGAGACGCCCGAGACCAGCGGCTGCAAGCCCGGCAAGGTGCGCTTTGGCGTGCCGCAAGGCGGCGCGGTGCCGGTGCAGGCTGATCTTTGCCTGAATGGTGCACGGCAGACCTATGCCGGGCAGGCGGCCTTGCCCGTGCCGGGGCGGATGATCCCGGCGGCGGCGGGCACCGGCAACATTGGCCAGCCCTGGTGGATCATCTGGGCCGATGTGAACCTGCGCACGCTGGTGATCGGCACGCCCTCGGGCGAGATGGGCTTCATCCTGAACCGCGGCGGCGATCTCCCCGCCGACCGGCTGACCGCCGCGCGCGAGATCCTGGACTGGAACGGCTACGATCTGGACCATTTGCAGGTGTTCTGAGGTCCGCATTCGGGTGGATCAGGAAACGAATGGCGTTTCCCCGCCCGCAGCGACCCAATCCCAACCAGACCCTTTCCGCCTGTGACAGATCGGAAGAGCGTCGTGTAGGGAACGAGTGTAGATCTCGGTGGTCGCCGTAT
>CALKAA010000307.1 GCA_937983495.1 uncultured Gemmobacter sp.
GGCGAAGCGCCCCCGCTGCGGGGGGGGGGGGCGGGGCTGGTTGCGACATTTCCGGTCGCCCTTGGCGCAGAAAGCGGCTACAGCCTGCCTTAGCAAGGCCGGATGATCGCAAGACAGTCTCATACCGCTCATGCCGGGGCCTTGCTGGCCCTGGGGTTGCCGCTGGTTGGTTCTCACATCGCGCAGATGTCGCTGCATGTGGTGGATACCGTTGTGCTGGGCTGGTATGGCGTGACCGAACTGGCGGCGGTGGTGCTGGGCGGATCGTGCTTCTTTGTCATTTTCGTGCTGGGGGGCGGGTTTGCGCAGGCGGTGATGCCGATGGTGGCGCAGGCCTTGGGCCGGGGCGACGAGACTGAGGTGCGTCGGGCCACGCGGATGGGGATATGGCTGTCGATCCTGTTCGGGGTGCTGATCTATCCGCTGTTCTGGTTCTCGGAGCCGATCCTGCTGGCCGCCGGGCAAAAGCCGGATGTGGCGGCGCTGGCCGGGGATTTCCTGCGGCTGGCCGGTTTGGGGATGATTCCGGCGCTGTTGGTGATGGTGCTGAAAAGTTATCTCGCGGCCTTGGAGCGCACGCAGGTGGTGCTTTGGGTCACGGTGAGCGCGGTGGGGCTGAATGCGCTGTTGTGCTATCCGCTGGTCTTTGGCCGCTGGGGGCTGCCGGAGATGGGGGTGGTGGGCTCGGCGCTGGCCACGCTGATCATTCAGGTGTTGAGCGTGGTGGTCATCGCGCTTTATGCGGCCGTCTTGCCGAGCCTGCGGCGGTTCCATCTGTTCCAGCGCTTCTGGCGGCCGGATTGGTCGGCGATGGGGCAGGTGTTCCGGCTGGGGGCGCCGATCGGGTTGACCGGCTTGGCGGAGAGCGGGTTGTTTCAGGCGACCGCCTTGATGATGGGCTGGATTGGCACGGTGGAACTGGCGGCGCATGGCATTGCGATGCAGGTGACCTCGATCGGGTTCATGGTGCATGTGGGGCTGTCGAACGCGGCCACGGTGCGGACCGGGCGGTTTGCGGGGGCTGGCGAGTGGGGCGATTTGCGGCGCGGCGCAGGCGTGGCGATTGCCATTTCGGCGGCGGTGGGGGTGGCGCAGATTGCGCTGTATCTGAGCTTTGCGGAGCCGATTGTGGGGCTGTTCATTGATCGCACCAGCGCCGAGGCACCGCTGATCCTGGCCTTTGGCGGCGTGTTGCTGATCTATGCGGCGGCGTTTCAGATGATGGATGCGGCGCAGGTTTTGGCCTTGGGCCTGTTGCGGGGCGTGCAGGATACGGCGGTGCCAATGGGGATCGCGGCGGTGGCCTATTGGCTGATCGGGGTGCCAGTGGCCTGGTATCTGGCCTTCCGCGCAGGCTGGGGCGGCACGGGCCTGTGGATGGGGCTTGTGATCGGGCTGGCCTGTGCCGCGAGTGCGCTGATGTGGCGGTTCTGGAGCCGCGTGCCGCGCGGCTGAGGGGGCCGGAATAGAAAACGCATGGCGTTTTCCCGGCCCTGTGGGGGCGGTGCGGCAAGACCGGTTCCGCGTTTGATGTCAGAGGCCAGAGCCAGCCCCGGCGGGTGCGAAGCGCCCGCCAATGGCGGGGCGGGCGCTGGCCGTTGGCTTCGGGCCAACGGCCCGATGTGGAAACGGCACCGCATGACCTCGGCGATGGCCTCGGCCATTGGGCGGGCCGGGTCAGAAAACGCATCGCGTTTTCCCAACCCGGCCCTGTAGAGCTGTGCAGAGTTTGCTGGCCTCGGCCAATGGGGCAGAGTTATTCCTCGGCCTCGCCGCCCGCGGCTTTCAGCAGACGTTCGGCCTTTTTGCGCACCAGGACGCTGCGCAGGTCGTGCATGGCGAGGAGGAGATCGTCGGTCACATCTTCCAACTGCTCGGGCGTGGCGCGGCTTTGCACCCATTGCGTCGTGGTGTTGAGGTAGTCGACGGCGCGGTGGATGTCGTCCATGTCGCGCGCCGCCAGCAGGGCCACGCGCCGCGCCGCCCAATCGCGGATCAGCGCCAGCTCGTCAGGCGTCAACGCGCGGTCGCCATGCGGCTTGATATTGCCGTTCTTCACATTGACGGTGGCGATCTCTTCCATGTCGATGCGGCGCTGGCGGTTCTCGGTATCGACCTTGAACACCACCGCGCCATTCTCGCGGATGCGGAAGTAATACTCGGGCAGATCACCGGCCATGGGCCTCTCCCTCTCAGTGCAGGCCGTCGCAGAAGGCCTTGATGCGGGTGCAGGCCTCGCGCAGGGCCTCGTCCGAGGTGGCGTAGCTGACGCGGAAATTGGGCGAGAGGCCGAAGGCCGCGCCAAAGACCACGGCGACGCCGGTTTCTTCCAGAAGCGCGGTGGCGAAGGCCTCGTCATCCGTGATTTTCGCGCCGCCGGCCGAGGTCTTGCCGATGCAGCCAGAGATGTCGGGATAGACGTAGAAGGCCCCCTCGGGCGTCGGGCAGGTGAGGCCGGGGCAGGTGTTCAGCATCGACACCACCAGATCGCGGCGGCGCTGGAACAGGGCCTTGTTGTCTTGCAGAAACTCTTGCGGGCCGGTGAGGCCCTCCAGCGCGGCATATTGGCTGACCGAGCAGGGGTTGGAGGTCGATTGCGACTGGATGGTGCCCATGGCCTTGATCAGATGCACCGGGCCACCGGCATAGCCGATGCGCCAGCCGGTCATGGCATAGGATTTCGAGACGCCATTGGTGGTCAGCGTGCGGTCGTAAAGCTGCGGTTCCACCTGTGCGGGGGTGCAGAATTTGAAATCGTCAAAGACGAGGTGCTCATACATGTCATCCGACAGAATCCAGACCTGCGGATGGCGCAGCAGCACATCGGTCAGGGCTTTCAGCTCGTCCCAGGTATAGCCCGCGCCGGTGGGGTTCGAGGGGCTGTTGAAGATGAACCACTTGGTGCGCGGCGTGATCGCGGCCTCAAGCTGATCGGGCGTGATCTTGAAGCGGTTTTCCAGCGTGCCCACCACCTCGACCGGGGTGCCGCCCGCCAGCACCACCATATCGGGATAGCTGACCCAATAGGGCGCCGGAATGATGACCTCATCGCCCGGATTGCAGGTGGCGACCAGCGCATTATAGAGAATTTGTTTGCCGCCGGTGCCGACGGTGATCTGGTTCGGCGCATAGGTCAGGCCGTTTTCTGCGAGGAATTTCGCGCAGATCGCCTTTTTCAGCTCGGGGATGCCATCGACGGCGGTGTATTTGGTCTTGCCCGCATCAATCGCGCGCTTGGCGGCATCCTTGATGTTCTGCGGCGTGTCGAAATCGGGCTCGCCCGCGCCGAGGCCGATGACATCGCGCCCGGCCGCCTTCAACTCCTGCGCCTTGGTGGTGACGGCAATGGTGGGCGAGGGTTTGACACGGGCAAGCGTATCGGACAGGAAGGCCATGGAACACTCCGGCAGATGTTTGCAATGTCTTAGGCCGGGCCGGGTGAGGGGGCAACCATGGAAACGCAGGAAGCGCGGCTGAAACGTATGCGGATGCGGAGCTGGCGGCGGGGCACCAAGGAAATGGACCTGGTGCTGGGCCCCTTTGCCGATGCGCGGCTGGCGGGGCTGTCTGAGGCGGATTTGCGGACCTATGACACGATTCTGAACGAGAATGATCAGGATCTGCTGCCCTGGGTATTGGGGCAGAGACCCGCCCCCGCCGATCTGGCACCGCTGCTGGCCGAGATCGCCGATTTCGCCCGGGCGCGGCTGGCGCGGGGCTGATTTTCCACGAGTTGCGTAAAATTGCAGCGATTTCTGGCTGTGGTTTACCGGATCTTTTCTATTTGAGCCGAATCTGCCGTGAATGGATCGAACGGTGGAGTAAGGTATGACGGTTCACCAACAGGTGTTGGATGGCGCGCTGAAGGCGTTCATGCTGGGCTATCTGGAAAATCTTGCGCTGATCGAGCGGTTGCACCGGCTGTTGCTGGATGTGGTCAAGGATGAGTTCGAGCGGCTGGGCATTCTGGAAATCAACCCGGTGCAGGCGTTGTTGCTGTTCAATATCGGCGAGAACGAGGTGACGGCGGGCGAGCTGAAAAGCCGCGGCTACTATCAGGGCAGCAATGTCAGCTACAATCTGAAAAAGCTGGTCGAGCTGGGCTATATGCACCATCAGCGATCCGAGATCGACCGGCGTTCGGTGCGGGTGCGGCTGACCGAGAAGGGCCGCAAGGTGCGGGTGATGATCGCCGATCTGTTCACCCGCCATGCTGAGGGGCTGGAAAAGCGCAGCATCGTGAATGCCGAGGGGATGGAGGATGTGAACCAGACCTTGAAGCGGATGGAACGCTACTGGTCGGAGCAGATCCGCTATATCTATTGACGCTGTTCTGGCGGGCTGGATGCGGGGGCACCAGTCAGAACAGGGTCAGCGCCAGAGCCAGGCATGGCTGGCCAATGCTCCCTGGGCCTTGGCCAACAGGCGGTTGCCAAGGCCCCGGCGCGGTGGCTGGCCAGAGGCGAGGCGGTCGAGGATGACCTCGGGCGGGCAGGGGCGGCGGCTTTCGGGGTCGAAATAGCGCGGATAGGCGATCAGCGCGGCATAGGCCAGTTGCGCCAGCGTGATGCGGGGCAGCGGGTGGCCATCGGGCGCGCGCAGGCGGCGCGGCGGCACGGGGGAATTATCCTCGGGGCCAAGATCATGGGTCAGGCCCCAGCCGGCATAGAAGGGTGCGCCAAGGCAGGTGACGGGCTTGCCGCGCAACAGCGCCTCGAAGCCCAGCGTGGAGGTCAGGGTCCAGATTTGATCGGCATATTCGATCAGTGTGATCGGGTCTGACTGCGGGGCGATGAAATCCGCCAGACCGTCCAGCGCCGCAGATGGCAGGGCACCGGGGCGCAGGCCCGCTTCGACATCCGGGTGCGGCTTGTAGACGATCACCGCCTGCGGGTTGGCGGCGCGGGTGGCTTGCAACAGGCCCAGATTGCTGCGGATCGCCCCACAGCCCAGACGGATCGAGGCGTCATCCTCCACCTGTCCCGGCACCAGAATCACCTTGCGCCCATCGCGGGGCGGCAAGCCTGTGGTGGCGCTGAGGTTGTATTTCGACAGGCGCAGCGCAGTAAGGCGGGCCATCAGCGCCTCGGCTCGCGCCGCCCCGGCGGGGGGCAGCGGCGCGCGGATCAGATGCTCCAGGCGGCTGGGGCGCGTGGGATCGTAATAGATGCCCAGATCATCGGTCACGAGGCTGAGCGGCGCGACCAGTTCAGCCCCCAACCCGCGCGAGCGCAGGAACCCATCCTCCACCCGCACCACCGGCACCGGCGGGGCAAAGCCCTCGGGGTCGCGCCCGGCCCAGATCAGCAGGGATTGGCCGCGTTTCTCGGCCAGACGGGCGGCTTTCTCCGGCGGATCGACGAAGGTCAGGCGCTTTTCGCGGCCAAAGAAAGCCTGCAAGGGGCCGCGTTTCCACAGCCGCATGCCGGTGGCGACATGGCCCAGCCGGTCGGCGCGGAAGGCGCGGGTCTCGGCCTCCAACTGATCCAGCGCTTCCTCGAAGCTGCACAGCCGGTCGCGGCAGGGGTCATACCAGACCGGGGCGAGGATCATCGCGGCGGCGAAAAGCTGCGCAGGCGTCAGCTTGCGGCCCCGGCGGAGCAGGGGGAGGCGGTCGGAGGTCAGGCCCCAACCGGCATAGAAGGGCTGGCCGAAGACCTGCGGGCGGTGCCCGGCCAGAATGGCCTCGAAGCCCAGTTGCGAGCTGACGGTATAGACCGCAATGGCCCCATCGAGCAGGTCATGGGGCGAGCAGGGATCGGCAAAGAGCGTGGTGCGGGCGTCGCAATCGGCGGGGCCGTAATGGCCGGGGCGATGGCCGGACTGCGTTTCCGGGTGGGTCTTGATCAGGAGGCGCGCGGTCGGGTGATCGAGCTTGGCCGCCACCAGCATCTCGGCAAATGTGGCCTCGGAGGCCCCGCCATGGCGGATCGAGGCATCGCCGCGCGTCTGATCCACCACCAGCACATAGCCCGCGGGCGGGGCCGGGTGCGTGGGGTCAAAATTGTTGTATTTTGATAAGTGCGAGGCGCGGATGCGGCCTATTCCATCGCGCGCACGGCGCAGAAGGTTCGAATCGTCCAAGGGATGCGTGGCGAGCAAATGCTCCAGCCGCGACGGGGCGGCGGCGTCGAAATGCACCCCCAGATCGTCGATCATCAGGCCCAAGGGGGGCTCGCCCGAACGGCCGGGGCGGATCGAACGCAGGAAGGCATCCTCCAGCCGGATCAG
>CALKAA010000308.1 GCA_937983495.1 uncultured Gemmobacter sp.
ATGCGGCAGAATGCCCGTTGCCCCGGTCCGCGTCCGTTGGCCTTTGATCAGCGTCACATGCCCAACCCGCACCCCCGCCACATCGGTGATCGCATTCATCGGCCCCGGAGGATAAAGCCCGACAGTCACCCCCAGATCACGCGCGCGCGGCATGGATCAAACCACTTGAAACCATTGAAGAAACTTCTCGATCAGCGGCTGCAAGCGCGCCGCGAGCGTCATTCCCGTCGGCCCCAGCCACCAGCCATGCACAGTCGCGGCATTAGACAAAACCGCCAGCATCCCGCCAAAGGGCATCACCACGCGGCGCAGCAGGCCCGGCCGATCCTCCAGCTTGTGCTTGAAGCTGATTGCAAGATCCTCAACGGCCTTCAAGGTCTTGATCAGCTGTGGCCCAACCTGATCGCGAACCTCTGGCTCGGCCATCACCTCCAGCACCTCGCCCACCATACCCTCGACGTCTCTCGCGCCGATTTCCGGGTTCAGTGGCGGCAAAGCGGCTAGGGCCGCCTCCTCGGCATCGGTCGGCGGCATCAGCAAGGGGCGCAGCGCGTGATGTGCCGTCACGATGGCCTCAAAGCCCCGCTTCAGGCCCTTGTCCACCGCATGCGACAGGTAATCGTCCTCCAGACTGCCTTCGATCATCTGCATGGTGGCATCAATGACGAACCAGATCGGCAGGTCGGGCTGCAAGCCCTCGGCATAGGCATCCAAACGGCGCAAGAGCACGGGGGCGCATTGGGTCTGCTGCGCCTCTTGCCGGATCAGCGCGACCTGCGCGCGCAAACCCGCCACCCGCTGCGCCGCCTCGACCGGATTCACCCGCTGCGGCGGGGCGGGGTTCACCACCTCCAACCGATCCCCCACCTTGCCAAGAGCCACCGGGCTGAACGCCGCGAGCCCCGCCTTGGTCACTTTCCCCTTTTGCGGCACGGGGTCGCGAAAATCGGGATGTGTGCCTTTCAGATATTGCACCGTCTGAAGGGCGCATTGCCGGCCGTCCAGGCCCGAGAGCATTTCAAAGCGATTGTCCACCTTGGATGCGGGGGTATAGCTAAAGGAAAGGTTCCGCCCCCGCTCTGCCGCGAATTCCGGCAAGTTCAGCAGAAACTCAACATCCGGCAGCGCAGTATCCATGAGTTCCAGAGCGCTGAGCCGCCGCAGCCCGTAAATCGGCGTAAAGTCGCTGATCTGCGTGCGGGAAAGGTCTAGTGTCTTAAGCGCCGTCAAACCCGCCAGCGGGGCGGCATCGCTGATCTGCGTGCCGGACAGGTCCAACTTGGTCAGCGCGGTCAAGCCCGACAACGGGCCGACATCACTGATCCGAGTGCCAGACAAGTCCAACTTGGTCAGCACGGTCAAGCCCGACAGAGGGCTGACATCCTCAATTAGCGTGTGGGATAAGTCCAACGCTGTCAGCGCGGTTAACCCCGCCAGTGGGGTGGCATCGCTGATCTGCGTGCCGAACAGGTTCAACTCGGTCAGCGAGGTCAAACGCGCCATCGGAGAGACATCGCTGATCTCTGTGCCGGACAGTTTCAACTCGGTCAGCGCAGTCAAACCCGCCAGCGGGGCGACGTCGCTGATCTGCGTGCCGGACAGGTCCAGTGCCGTCAACCCGGTGACATGGCGCAGCGCTGTGATGTCATCCAATCGAGACCGTGTTCCTTCCGACGTACCCCCATCCGGCCTGCGCCACCCCGCGAACACGCGTTTCAGCCCGGGCACCAGCGCCAATTCCTCGGGCAAGCGCTGCATCGCCTTCAGATCGCAGAAATCCAGCGTGTCCGCCCCGGCCTCTGCTGCCAGATAGATTCGCCGCACCGCTTCGGCCATGGCGGCGGCTTCGTTCTGCCGCCATTCCGGCTTGCCATAATCCTGATCGCTCATCCCGCCCCCGCCACCACTTTGACGCGAGCAAAGCCGATTGCGGCCCCGGCGGCAAGGCCCGCAAAAGCAAAGGGCCGGGAAATCCCGGCCCTTCCGATCTTACCCCAAAGCCTCGTCACAGCGGGCGCAGGTTTGCGCGTGAGAATGCGTGCCCACATCCGGCAGGATCTGCCAGCAGCGGGCGCATTTCTCGCCCTCGGCCAGTTCGAACACCACCGCCACGCCGGGCTGTTCCGGCAGGCGGAATGCCTCGGCCGGAGCCGGGTCTGCCGTCACCTGAATGGCGCTGGTGATGCACACTTGCGCGAAATCCACCGATTTCAGCGCGGCCAGCATCGCCGCATCCTCCACATGCACCACGGGGGCTGCCTCAAGGCTGGCGCCAATCACCTTGGCGGTGCGCTGCACCTCCAGCGCCGCCGTCACCACGCGGCGCGCCTGCCGCACCTGCGCCCATTTCGCCGCCAAGGGCTCATTGAGCCAATCCTTCGGCGTATCCGGGAAATCGGTCAGGTGGATCGACGAACCGTCAGCAGGGAACCGCTCCAGCCAGACTTCTTCCATGGTGAACACCAGAATGGGTGCCAGCCACGAGGTCAGCCGGTGGAACAGAATATCCAGCACCGTGCGGGCGGCACGGCGGCGGGTGCTTTCCGGCGCATCGCAATACAGCACATCCTTGCGGATGTCGAAATAGACCGAAGACAGATCGACCGTGCAGAAGGTAAACAGCTTCTGGAACACGCCCTGGAAATCGTAAGCCGCATAGCCCTTGCGCACCTCGGTATCCAGCTCGGCCAGACGGTGCAGCACCCATTGCTCCAGCTCTGGCATTTCGGCCGTTTCCAGACGCTCGGCCTCGGTGAACCCCGCAAGGTTGCCCAGAATATAGCGCATCGAATTGCGCAGCCGGCGATAGCTGTCGGCCACACCTTTCAGGATTTCCTTCCCGATGCGCAGATCGACCGTGTAATCCGAGGTCGCCACCCACAGGCGCAGGATATCGGCACCGTATTCGTCGATCACCTGCTGCGGCGCGACCGTATTGCCCAGCGATTTGGACATTTTCATGCCCTTCTCGTCCAGCGTGAAGCCATGGGTCAGCACGCCGCGATAGGGCGCGCGGCCCTTGGTGCCGCAGGCTTGCAGCATAGAGGAATGGAACCAGCCGCGATGCTGGTCGGTGCCTTCAAGGTAAAGATCGGCCAAGCCATCCTCGGTGCCATCCGCGCGGTCGCGCAGCACGAAAGCATGGGTCGAGCCACTATCGAACCACACATCCAGCACATCGAAGACCTGTTCATAATCCGACGGATCGACGATGCCTTGCAGCACCTTTTCCTTGAAACCTTCCACATACCAGACATCCGCGCCCTCGGCCTCGAAGGCTGCCGTGATGCGGGCATTGACCTCTGCGTTGCGCAGCAGGAAATCGGCATCCGTGGGCCGGGCACCCTTTTTGGTAAAGCAGGTCAGCGGCACGCCCCAGGCGCGCTGGCGCGACAGCACCCAATCCGGGCGCGCCTCGATCATCGAATGCAGGCGGTTGCGGCCCGAAACAGGCGTGAACTGCACCAATTGGTTGATCGAATGCAGCGCGCGTTGGCGGATCGTGTCGCCATAGGCGCCCTGGCCATCCTCGATCTTGGCGTCAATCGCGGCAAACCATTGCGGGGTGTTGCGATAGATCACCGGCGCTTTCGACCGCCAGCTATGCGGGTAGGAGTGTTTCAGCTTGCCCTTGGCAAACAGCGCCCCTGCCCCGTGCAGCGCCTTGATATTGCTGACATTGGCCGGGCCTTCCTTGCCCTCGGGCGTGATGATGTGCTGGCCCGCGAACAGCGGCAGATCGGCGCGATAGGAACCATCGGCCTCGACGTTATAGGTCATCTTGAGGCCGAACTTGAGGCCCAGCTGATAGTCGTCATCGCCGTGGCTCGGCGCGGTATGCACAAAGCCCGTGCCCGCATCATCGGTCACATGATCACCCGGCAGCATCGGCACGGGGTAATCCCATTCGCCTTGGCCGCCTTCGATGCCCGCATAGGGGTGGGCCAGAACTGTGTCCTCAAAGTGCGAAACTTGCGCAACAAGAACGGCTGTGCATTTTGCCTTCTCAAACAAATCATCAGCAAGTTTGGCGGCCACCAAAAGTGTTTCCCCAACATTTGCCGTGCTGCCTTCGGCGACCGAGACAACCTCGTAAAGCCCGTAAACGATGCTTGGGTTAAATGCTACCGCCTTATTCTGTGGAATGGTCCATGGCGTGGTAGTCCAGATCACAACGGAAGCGCGATTGAATTTCTCATGAACAGCATCTGATCCGTGATCTTCAAGCGTCCAATTCTCAGGCGGCATATAAACAAAAACAGGACCGTTTGCCCCGCTTACCACCTTGAACCGCACCCAAACCATATGGCTGGTATGGTCGTGATACTCCACCTCGGCCTCGGCCAGGGCGGTCTTTTCCACCGGCGACCACATCACGGGCTTGGAGCCCTGATACAGCGTGCCATTCATCAGGAATTTCATGAATTCCTCGGCGATCACCGCCTCTGCGTGATAGGTCATCGTCAGGTAAGGGTCGGCCCAATTGGCGCTAACCCCCAGGCGCTTGAACTCCTCGCGCTGCACATTCACCCAGCCTTCCGCGAATTTGCGGCATTCCTGACGGAAGGCCACCACATCCACATCATCCTTGTTCAGACCCTTGGCGCGATACTGCTCCTCGATCTTCCATTCGATCGGCAAGCCGTGGCAATCCCAGCCCGGCACATAGCGCGCGTCATGGCCCAGCATCTGCTGGCTGCGCACGATGAAATCCTTGAGGATCTTGTTCAGCGCGTGGCCGATATGCAGATGGCCGTTGGCGTAAGGAGGGCCATCATGCAGCGTGAACGGTTTGCGACCCGTCTTTTCGCGCAGCCGGTCATAGACCCCGATCTCCTCCCAGCGTTTCAGCCAGCCGGGCTCGCGCTGCGGCAGGCCCGCGCGCATCGGAAAGGCGGTTTCGGGCAGGAAGACAGGGTATTTCGGATCGGTTTCAGGCGTGTCGGCGCACATCTCGGGCAGTCCTCGGAGAGATCGGAAAAGGGCGGCCCGCCACGGGGCCGCAAGCATGACGCGTAACCCGGCCGCTGAATCAGCGTGCCGGGCCGGTAATTCGATGGATGAGCGCGATCAGGGTCATCATGCGGGCCTTATACGCAAGGGGCTGCGCCGGGTCCAGCCTTTCGGGCTTGGCAAAGCCGCGAGATTGCGATCCTTCTGGGGGCCGACAGCAGGAGGCCAGAATGAAGATTGCCGTGGTGGGCGCAGGGATGGGCGGGCTGGCCTTTGCCGCACTGGCTGCACAGGCCGGGCGCGATGTGACGCTGGTCGAGCGGTTTCAGGCCCCCGGCCCGGTCGGCTCGGGGCTGGTGATCCAGCCGGTCGGCCTCGCCGTGCTGGACCGCAT
>CALKAA010000309.1 GCA_937983495.1 uncultured Gemmobacter sp.
CGCCCTTACCCTTTCAGGGCAGCGATATCCTCGGGCGTGCCGATCGCGCGGGTGTCCACGCCTTTGGCAATACGCTTGATCATGCCCGACAGGGCCTTGCCCGCGCCAATCTCCCACGCCTCGGTCACGCCCGCCTGTTCCATCCACAGCACGCTTTCGCGCCAGCGCACCGAGCCGGTGACCTGCGCCACCAGCAGATCGCGGATGCGGTCGGCCTCGGTCACCGCCTCGGCGCGCACATTCACCACCACCGGCACGGCAGGGTTTTCGATATTCACCGCCGCCAGCGCCTCAGCCATGACATGCGCGGCGGGCTGCATCAGCGCGCAATGGAAGGGCGCGCTGACCGGCAGCAGCAGCGCGCGTTTGGCCCCCCTGGCCTTGGCGATGTCCACCGCACGCTCTACCGCCGCCTTGTGCCCCGAAACCACAACCTGCGCCGGGTCATTGTCATTGGCGGCTTGGCACACCTCGCCCTGCGCGGCCTCGGCGGCCACCTCGGTTGCCGTCTCGAAATCCAGCCCCAGCAGCGCCGCCATCGCCCCCACGCCCACCGGCACCGCCTCTTGCATCGCCTGGCCGCGAATGCGCAGCAGGCGCGCGGTGTCAGACAGGCTCAGCGACCCCGCCGCGCAAAGCGCCGAATATTCGCCAAGGCTGTGCCCCGCCACGAACTGCGCCCGATCCATGCCAAAGCCCTCGGCCTCCAGCGCCCGCAGAGCGGCGATCGAGGTGGCCATCAGCGCCGGTTGCGCATTCTGGGTCAGCGTCAGCTCGGCAATCTCGCCCTCCCAGATCAGGGTGGAGAGCTTTTCGCCCAAGGCGGCATCGACCTCTTCAAACACGGCGCGAGCGGCTGGATAGGCCTCTGCGAGGGCCTTGCCCATGCCGATGGTCTGGGCACCCTGCCCTGGAAAAACGAATGCGCGGCTCATGGCCCCTCCGATCTGCTTTTCCATGGGGATACAGGCTCAGCCCCGTCCACGCAATCACCGCGACGGATGGGGGCCAGTCCGGCGGGCTTTTGCCCATAGATGTGCAGGCTGCCTGAAACCCCTTGGCGTTTCAAAGCAAATCTCATAGAATTCAATTGTTTAACCCGTATCAACAATCAGCCCGGAAACCTGTGACATGCCCTTGATTATCGCCGAAAATCGCAACACTGAAGGGGATGGCTATCTGCTCTCCGGCAATGACGACATCGCTGTCGAGGCCGGAATCACCGTGCAGTCCACCGGGGCAAGCGGGATAGCCACCTGGTCGGGGGCGCATGTCTTCACCATCAATGGCACGGTGCGCGGCTATAATGACGGCATCAGCATGCTGGGCACCCCCGAAACCTGCACCGTCATTGTCAGCGCCAGCGGTGTGATCGACGCTTATGGCTCCGCCGATCCGGCACGCCAGTCGAACGGCGTGCTGCTGGATGGCATCCACTCCACCCTCAGCAATGCGGGCCGCATCAATGGTGCCTATGGCGGCCTGACCACCATGGTCAATGGCGCGGTGGTCGTGGTGAACAGTGGCACGATCTCGGGCGGGGTTTACGGCATCAACGCACCTTTCGGCCTTGGCAGTCTGGAACTGACCAACAGCGGCACCGTCTCCGGCCCGACCGCAATCCTTGGCGCGGCCGGGGTGGACACTATCACCAACACCGGCACCATCACCGGCGTGATCAATCTGCGCGAGGGCCATGACATCCTGCACAATACCGGGCGCATCACCGCCGGGCTGATCGACCTGGGTCTGGGCAATGACCGCTTCACCGATGCCGCCACCTCGGTCATCAACAATGACTCCGTGCTGGGCAACGAAGGCTCTGACACCATTTCCGGCGGCTTGGGCGATGACACGCTGAGAGGCGGCACATGGCATGACCTGCTGTCGGGCGGCGCGGGCAATGACCTGCTGGATGGCGGCGCCGGTGCCGACACATTGCAGGGCGATGACGGGGATGACCGCATCTATGGCGGCGATGGCAATGATACGATGCTGGGCGGTGCCGGGAACGACCTGCTGGAAGGCATGACCGGGCGCGACACGCTGTCAGGCGGTGCCGGGGCCGACACGCTGCGCGGTGGCGATGATGCCGACCGGCTTGATGGCGGCAGCGAGGGCGATCTGCTGGAGGGCGGACGCGGCAGCGATACGATCCTGGGCGAGACGGGCAATGATACGCTGCGCGGTGGGGCCGACGGGGACGTGCTTTACGGCGGCGATGGCGATGATGTGTTTCAGGAAGGCGGCCCGGCCTCGGGCAATGACCGGATGCGCGGCGGTGCTGGCAATGACCGTTTCACCGCCGGGGCCGGGCAGGATACGCTGTTTGGCGAGGATGGCGACGATCTGCTGAAAGGCAATTTCGGCGATGACCAGCTTTATGGCGGCGATGGTGCCGATGTGCTGCGCGGCGGGGCCGGAGCCGACATCCTGCAAGGCGGTCAGGGTATCGACCGGCTGAATGGCGGCAGCGGTGCCGATCAGTTCGTCTTTGCCCGCCCCTCGGATGGGCGCGATTTCATCCAGGACTTCCGCGCCAGCGAAGACCGTCTGGTCTTTGAGGGCAGCGCCTTCGGTTATGGCAATCAGACCGGACGCATCAGCCTTGACGATTGCGTCTTTGACCGCGCGCAGGAGGCCAATGACCATTGGGTCTATGTCCGCGCCACCAAGACGCTGTTCTTCGATGCCAATGGCAATGAGGCAGGCGGACGCGTGGCCATTGCCACCTTTACCGATGCCAATGGCATGGAGGGCTGGAACCTCTGGCTGATCTGACAGCCGGGCGATGGTTTCCTCGCTCAGCAAGATCGGGGCATAACAAGATCGGGGCGGCGGGCATGGCCTGCCGCCCCATTCTTTTGACCGCCAGCGGGGTGCCACCGGGGCATGACCGGGGAGCGCATCCGAAGCCCGATGCGCGGCCGGCAGCTGCGTTCGGATGATCGCCTGCCGAATCTTGGTGACTTTGCGTCATTTTTACGTTATATTTCAATTGTTTACATGATAACAACAATAGCCCCTCGGAACCTGCCCCATGCCCTTGATTATCGCTACAAACGTGAACAACGAAGGGGATGGCTATCTCCTGTTCGGCAATGACAGTATCCGCGTGGATGCCGGCGTCTCGGTGATCTCTACCGGTGCCAGCGCCATTGCAAGCTGGGAGGGCGCGCATACCTTCCGCATTTACGGCACGCTGCATGGCGAGGATGACGGGCTCAAGATGCTGGGCACTGCCGAAACCTGCCATGTCTATATCGCAGCCTCGGCGCTGATCACCTCGGGCGGGCTCGGGCTTTACACGCACTCCAACGGTGTGGTGCTGGACGGGCTCAACACCACCATGTTCAACGCAGGCCATATCGACGCGGCCAATGCGGCGATCTGGGCGATGATCCGCGATGGCGGCACCACGGTCATCACCAATACCGGGCTGATGGAGGGGGTGAATTACGGCATCTACGCGCCCTTCGGTCTGGGCACGATGAAATTCACCAATCGCGGCACGCTCTCGGGCGAGATCGGCATTCTGGGCGCACCGGGTATCGACCTGATCACCAATATGGGCACCATCACCGGCAGCCTCGATCTGCGCGAAGGCGATGACGTGGTGGTGACGCGCGGGCGTCTGGATGGCGCGGTGGCCATGGGCGCGGGCAATGACCGCTACACTGATCGCGGCTTGGCCGGGCTGAACAACGATCACGTTTCGGGCGATGCGGGGAATGACAGTCTGAACGGCGGCAGCGGCAATGACACGTTGCTGGGCGGCGACGATGCGGATTCCCTCAATGGCGGCCTTGGCAATGACAGCCTTGAAGGCAATGACGGCGATGACCTGCTGCTGTCGGGGGGCGGCGATGACACCCTTTGGGGCGGCGCGGGGGATGACCGGCTGGATGACGCGCTGGCCGGATCGCGGGCGGGCACCCTGCTGGCCTATGGCGGCGAAGGGGCTGATACGCTCGGCGGCGGACGCGGGGCAGACACGCTGCACGGCGATGCGGGCGACGACCTGTTGCAGGGTGAAGCCGGGGCCGACTGGCTGGATGGCGGCGCAGGCAATGATGTCGTGCTGGCGGGCGAAGGCAATGACACGGTTCAATCCTCCGGCGATGGCGATGACCGCATCCATGGCGGCGGCGGGGCCGACAGCCTGAGCGCGGGCAGCGGCAATGACACGCTGCTGGGCGAAGGCGGCATGGATGTGATCAGCGGCGGCGACGGGGCCGACCGGATCACCGGCGGCCTTGGCTATGACACGCTTTCGGGCGGGGCCGGGGCCGATACTTTCGTCATCACCAGCCTGCGCGAGCGTGGCGACACGATCACTGACTTCACCGCCACCGAAGACCGGATCGAGATTTCAGCCCTGGCCTTCGGCTATAGCAGCGCCTTCAGCGGGCTTCAGGTCTCGGCCGAAGATTGCGTGATGGGGGCCGCGCTCGATGCCAGCGACCATTTCATTTATCGCAGCGAAACCAAGACGCTCTATTTCGACGCCGATGGCAATGGCCGTGGCCGTGCCGTGGCGCTGGTGACCTTTGAAAACGGCATGGATGACTGGAGCCTCTGGTTCGCCTGATCGCCATTGCACAGGCTCTGTGCGGCCCGCCCCTCTCGTGGGCAGGGCCGCACGGTGCTAAGGTTCCGCCAAGACAGGAGCCTTTCATGACCTTAACCAACTCCGCGCGCCATTATGGCGCTGTGGCGCGCAGCCTGCATTGGCTGACCGCGCTTCTGATCCTCGCCTCCATCGGGCTGGGGCTTTATGCTGACAACCTGCCCACTGATGGGGCGGAGGCGCTGGCCGCCAAGGTGCAGGCCTTCTCGCTGCACAAGACGCTGGGGATTGCCGCCTTTGGCGCGGCGGTGCTGCGCATTCTCTGGGCGCTGAGCCAGCCGCGCCCCGCGCCGATCCACCCCGAACGGCGGGCCGAAACCTTCGCCGCCGATCTGGTGCATTGGGCGCTTTATGCCGCGATGATCCTGATGCCGCTTTCAGGCTGGGTGCATCACGCGGCGCTCGATGGCTTTGCCCCGATCCTCTGGCCTTTCGGTCAGGGCCTGCCCTTCGTGCCGAAATCGGAAAGCGTGGCGGCTGCGGCGGGCAGCCTGCATTGGCTGATGTCCAAGCTGTTGATCGCCAGCGTCGCGCTGCATGTGGCGGGGGCGCTGAAACATGCGCTGATCGACCGTGATGGCACGCTGTCGCGCATGCTGACCGGCCGCCCCGCCGGGCAAGCCGCGCCGCATTCT
>CALKAA010000310.1 GCA_937983495.1 uncultured Gemmobacter sp.
TCACCGCCTTGGTCGTGTTGCCGACGGCGTCGAGCGGATCGGTGACATCGCGCATTCGCGCAGGGCGGGCAGGCAGCTTTCATCGGCGGTGACGGCGATTTCGGCGCGGAACTCGCGCGCGAGGGACGCCAGCTCGGCCACATTGCGCCCGGCGGTCAGGGCAACGGTGTGGAAGGCCGCGGCCCCACCCTGACGGCGCATCAGATCAATGGTTTGCAGGCCGATGGACCCGGTGGCCCCAAAGATCGAGATGCGGCGCATGGCGGTTTAGCCCCCGATCGACAGGAAGCGAAGCTGATCGGCCACGACCAGCGCAAGGGTGAGAATGGTGGCGAAGGCCAGCGCGTCGAAGCGGTCCATCACGCCGCCATGGCCGGGGATCAGGTTCGAGCTGTCCTTGACCCCGGTGCGGCGCTTGATCGCGCTTTCCGCGATGTCGCCCAGTTGACCGGCAAAGGCCAGCAGCGGCGACAGCCAGATCAGCCCGGCCCCGCCATGGCCGGAGGCGTAGAAGCCAAACCCCACCAGAGCCGCCCCGATCCAGCCCGCGACGGTGCCAGACCAGGTTTTCTTCGGGCTGATGGCGGGCCAGAATTTCGGGCCGCCGATCAGGCGCCCGGCGAAATAGCCGGCAATATCAGAGACCACCACGACAGCGACGATCCACAGGATCGGCACCAGGCCATAGCCCGTGCGCAGGGTGAGCAGGCCCAGCCCGGTGAGCAGGATCACCACGGCATAGGCGGCAAAGATGCCGGTTTCGCGGCGCGGCTTCAGCGTGCCAAGGATGGCGGGCAGCAGCACCAGCGCCAGCTTGGCAAAGCCCGGCACGAAGGCGATGAGGGTGATGCAAAGCGCAGTGGCTGCGGTGATGAAGACCACCGGCACAGCGCCCGGCGCATCGGTCATCCGGGCCAGTTCCCACATCATCGCGGTGACGGCGGCAATGACCAGAATTTGAAAGGCCAGCCCGCCCAGCAGGATCGCCCCCATGCCCACGGCCAGCAGGACAAGGGCCGACAGCGCACGGGGCGCAAGATCAGTCCAATTGGCGCTCATGCCCCCACGACCCCGCCAAAGCGACGCTCGCGGCTGCCAAAGCGCGACAGGATGCGGCCCAGTTCCGCCGGCGTGAAATCGGGCCAGAGCGTTTCGGTGAATTCATATTCGGCATAGGCCGCCTGCCAGGGCAGGAAGTTGGAGGTGCGGGTCTCGCCCGAGGTGCGGATGACCAGATCGGGATCGGGCAGATCGGCGGTGTCGAGATGCTGCGTCAGGGTCTGATCGGTGATCTGTTCGGGTTTGAGCAGCCCCGCCGCCACGGCACGGGCAATGTCGCGGGTGGCCCGGGTGATCTCGTCGCGCCCGCCATAGTTGATGGCGATGGTGAAATTCAGCCGGTCATAGGCGGCGGTGCGCGCCTCGATCCCGGCCATCAGCTTTTGCAGCTTGGGGTCGAGGCGCGAACGGTCGCCGATGAAGCGCATGCGCACGGATTCGGCCGCCAGCCGGTCGGCCTCGCGTTCGATATAGCGGGCGAAAATCGCCATGAGGCCCAGGACTTCCTCGGTCGAGCGTTTCCAGTTCTCGGTGGAAAACGCATAGACGGTCAGCCATTTCACCCCCAGATCAGGCGCGGCGCGGACGATCTCCTTCACCCGCTCGGCCCCCTTGCGGTGGCCCACCAGGCGCGGCCAGCCACGCTCGGTGGCCCAGCGGCCGTTGCCGTCCATGATGATGGCGACATGTTCCACCTTGCGGCCAGAGCCTGCGGGGGCGGAGGTGGAGGACAGCGAGACCATGGCGCGGGACCGGGCGAACATGCAGGCCGTCAGACCTGCATGATCTCCTGCTGCTTGACCTCAAGCGCCTTGTCGACAAGGGCGATGTGCTTGTCGGTCAGCTCCTGCACCTCGTCGGACCACATCTTCTGGTCATCCTCGCCCATACCGGCGGCCTTGGCCTTCTTGATCTGGTCCATGCCGTCGCGGCGGACGTTGCGGATGGCGACCTTGGTGTTTTCGGCGTAACCGGCGGCGACCTTGGCCAGCTCCTTGCGGCGCTGCTCGTTCAGCTCGGGGATGGGCAGGCGGATCAGCGGGCCGTCGGCGATGGGGTTGATGCCGATACCGGATTCGCGGATGGCCTTTTCGACCTTGGAAATCATGCCCTTGTCCCAGACATTGATCACCACCATGCGCGGTTCGGGCACGTTGACGGTGCCCAACTGGTTGATCGGGGTCATCTGGCCATAGGCATCGACCTGGATGGGGTCGAGGATCTGGGCCGAGGCGCGACCGGTGCGCAGCGAGGCGAATTCCATCTTCAGGGCGTTCATCGCGCCTTCCATGCGGCGCTGGATGGCGTCGAGGTCGATCTCGAGATCGTCAGACATGCGGTCCTCTTGTCTTGGCGGGGCGCGCGGGCCACCTGTTGCCGTCTCTATAACAGCAGGCACCGCGCATGGGTATGGCTATGTGACGGAGAAAAGGCCCAGGCTTTGCAGGGGGCGCGCGATTTTTCGCCGAAAAATCGGGGGCCTTGGCCCCGAGGGCTCAGCCGCTGACCTTGGTGTAGGTGCCCTGCCCTGCCAGAATGGTGCGGAAGCCGCCCGGCTCGTCGAGCGAGAAGACGATGATCGGCAGGTCATTGTCGCGGGCCAGCGCAATGGCGGAGGCATCCATCACGCCCAGATGTTTGGCCAGGCATTCGTCATAGCTGACTGTCTCGTAGCGTTTGGCATCGGCGTGTTTCTTGGGGTCCTTGTCATAGACGCCATCGACCTTGGTGCCCTTGAAGATCGCCTCGCAGGCCATTTCATTGGCGCGCAGCGTGGCGGCGGTGTCGGTGGTGAAATAGGGGTTGCCGGTGCCGGCGGCGAAGATGCAGACCCGCTTCTTCTCCAGGTGGCGGACGGCGCGGCGGCGGATATAGGGTTCGCAGACCTGATCCATCGGGATGGCCGAGATGACGCGGGTGAAGACGCCGAGTTGTTCGAGCGCCGATTGCATCGCAAGGGCGTTCATCACGGTGGCGAGCATGCCCATGTAATCGGCGGTGGTGCGTTCCATGCCCTGTGCAGACCCGGCCAGACCGCGGAAGATATTGCCGCCGCCGATCACCATGCAGACCTCGACGCCCATGTCGCGCACCGATTTCACCTCGGCGGCGATGCGGGCCACGGTGGGCGGGTGCAGGCCGAAGCCCTGATCGCCCATCAGCGCCTCGCCGGAGATCTTGAGCATCACGCGCTTGTATTTCACGGCGGGGGTGGCGGCATCGGCTGCGGTCATCGGGGCTATCCCTTGTCATTTTTTGAGGAGGCTTTCGCTGGCGCGTAAAATGTCGGAAAACGCGGCAAGGTTCAACCGGGGTTGGATGGGGTGGGCGGTGCGCCCAAGAGCGGGGGCCAGCCCCCGCACCCCCGGGATATTTGAGCCAAG
>CALKAA010000311.1 GCA_937983495.1 uncultured Gemmobacter sp.
GGACCCGGGCCGAGGTGGCGGGCGCGACGGATGCGAGCGCGCCGGAGTTCTGGCAGATGCTGCCGCTTGCGCTGCCCTCGCTGGCGCTTGGCGCTTTGGCGGCGGTGCGGCTGGCGGGCAAGGCTGAGGCGGATCTGGCCTTGGCCGTGGCACCCGAGGCTGGGATCATTGCGGATTGGGCCCCGCTGCGTGTGGTGGCCTCTGGCCCGGTGGCGCAGGCGGTGGCGGCGGTTGAGGGCGCAATGGCCGGTGCCAGTGGCTTTGCCCTCGACCTGCTGGCGCGGGATCGGCGGCTGTTCGGTCTGAAACCCCCGGCCTTCGGGATTGGGGCTGCGCCGGTTGCGGGCACGGTGGTGACGCTTGCGCCGGGCGCGCTGCATTATGACGCGAGCCGCCTGCCGAAAGCGCAGGCCGAGGCTTTGGCCGCCCGTATCCTGGCTTTCGTGGCGGCAGAGGATGCGCTGGTCGAGACGCGCCCTGTGCTGACCGAGGCCGAGCGCGAGGCGGCGATCTATGCACCGAACCGCACGCAAAAACCCTATGATTCAAGTATTTGCATCCATCAGGCTTTTGAGGCGCAGGTGGCGCGCAGCCCGGATGCCGTGGCCGTGGTGTTCGAGGGTCAAAGCCTGACCTATGCGGGCCTGAACGCCCGTGCCAACCGCGCCGCGCATGTGCTGATCGGCATGGGGGTGCGCCCCGGCACGCTGGTGGGCCTACATTGCCGCCGCTCGCTCGATCTGCTGGTGGGGGCCTTGGCGATCTTCAAGGCGGGCGGGGCCTATGTGCCGATGGACCCGGCCTATCCCGCCGACCGCACCGCGCTGTTCATCGAGGATAGCGCCTGCCCGGTGATCGTGACGCAAAGCGCGCTGGAAGGCGGGCTGCCGGGCTCGGTGGATCTGCTGTGCCTTGATACCGACGGGCGGCTGGCCGGGGCGGCGGAGAGCAACCCGCAATCGGGCGTTACCAGCGCCGATCTGGCCTATATGATTTATACATCCGGCTCCACCGGGCGGCCCAAGGGGGTGATGGTCGAGCATCGCAATGTGGCGAATTTCTTTGCCGGGATGGATGACCGGATCGACTATGCGGCGGGCGCGGTCTGGCTGGCGGTCACCTCGCTGTCTTTCGACATTTCGGTTCTGGAGCTGTTCTGGACGCTGGCGCGCGGCTTCAAGTTGGTGCTGACGAGCGATGAAAACCGGGCGCTGGTGTCGAATGGGCGCATCGGTTCGGCCAAGGGGATGGAATTCTCGCTTTACTATTGGGGCAATGACGACGGCGCAGGGTCGAAAAAATACGAATTGCTGCTGGAGGGTGCGAAGTTTGCCGATAGCCACGGCTTTTGCGCCATCTGGACGCCAGAGCGACATTTCCATGCCTTTGGTGGCCCCTATCCGAACCCGGCGGTGACCGGGGCGGCGGTGGCTTCGATCACCAAGAATATCGGGGTGCGGGCGGGCTCGGTCGTGCTGCCCTTGCACCACCCGGCGCGGGTGGCCGAAGATTGGGCGGTGATCGACAACCTGACCAATGGCCGCGCGGGGCTGGCGGTGGCCTCTGGCTGGCAGCCCGATGATTTCGTGCTGCGGCCCGAAAACACCCCGCCCAACAACCGCGCTGCGATGTTTGACGGTATCGCGCAGGTGCGGCGACTCTGGCGCGGCGAAACGGTGGATTTCCCGACCAGAACCGGCACGTTCGGCGTGGTGACCCAGCCGCGCCCGGTGTCGAAAGAGCTGGAGGTCTGGATCACAACGGCGGGCAACCCGGCGACTTGGCGCGAGGCGGGCGAGATGGGGGCGCATGTGCTGACCCATCTGCTTGGCCAAAGCATCGAGGAGGTGGCGGGCAAGATTGCCATCTATCACGAGGCCTTGCGCAAGGCGGGCCATGATCCGGCCAGGTTCAAGGTGACGCTGATGCTGCATACCTATGTGGCGCGCGACCGCGAGCAGGCGCGGCGTGTGGCGGAAGGCCCGATGAAGGCTTACCTCGCCGCCGCGGTGGGGCTGGTGAAGCAATATGCTTGGGCCTTCCCGGCGTTCAAGAAGCCGCAGGGCATTGAAAAGCCTGATGATATTGATCTGCGCAGCCTGTCGGGCGAGGAAAACGAGGCGATCCTCGATTTCGCCTTCCAGCGCTATTTCGACGATTCGGGCCTGTTCGGCACGGTCGAGGATGCGCTGGATCGGGTGGAAAGCCTCAAGCGGATTGGTGTGACCGAGGTCGCCTGCCTGATTGATTACGGCATCGCCCCCGAGGTGGTGATGGAGGGGCTTTATCCGCTGGCCGAGGTGCTGCGCCGCGCCAATGCGGGCGGGCAGCCGGAGGCGGATGATTACTCGATCGCGGCGCAGATCATCCGCCATGGCGTAACGCATCTGCAATGCACGCCCTCCATGGCGCGGATGATCCTGATGAACGAGGAAGCCAAGGGTGCGCTGGCCGGGGTGAAAACTCTGATGCTGGGCGGTGAGGCGCTGCCGGGGGCCTTCGTGCGCGATCTGCGCAAGGTGACGCCCGCGCGCATCCTCAATATGTATGGCCCGACCGAAACGACGATCTGGTCGACGGTCGAGGCGGCGGGCGATGGCGAGGGCGTGGTGAATATCGGTCAAGCCATTGCGAATACGCAGGTTTATGTGCTGGATGAGGCGCTGAACCCGGTGCCGCCCGGCACGGCGGGCGAGCTGTGGATTGGCGGCGATGGCGTGACGCGGGGCTATTGGCAGCGCGAGGATTTGACGGCCGAGCGGTTCAGGCCCGATCCTTTCGTGCGCGAGGGGGCCTGCCCTTGGGGCGCGCGGATGTATCGCACCGGCGATCTGGTGCGGTTGCGGGCCGATGGCAAGCTGGATTACCTCGGCCGCGCCGATTTTCAGGTGAAGCTGCGCGGCTATCGCATCGAACTGGGCGAGATCGAAAGCCGGTTGGAGGAATTGCCGGGCGTGACCCAGGCCGTAGTTCTGGCGCGCGAGGATCAGCCCGGCGACCTGCGGCTGGTGGCCTATGTCACCGGCACGGCCAGCGAGGCCGGGCTGAAACCGGCGCTGGCCGCCGTGCTGCCTGAGCATATGGTGCCTGCGCATATCGTGACGCTGGATCACTTCCCGCTGACGCCCAACCGCAAGGTGGACCGCAAGGCGCTGCCCGCACCAAGGCTTGCCGTGGCCGAGCCAGTGGTGCATGAGGCCCCCGAGACCGATCTGCAATCGCAGATCGCCGCCGTGTGGCAAAAGGTTCTGGGGGTGCCGAAAGTGGGGGCGCGCGACAATTTCTTTGCGCTGGGCGGCCATTCGCTGCTGGCAGTGCAGGCGCATCGTGAGCTGCGCGATGGCTTGGGCCTGTCGAAACTGTCGATCACCGATATCTTCCGCTTCCCCGTGCTGAGATCGGAAGAGCACACGTCTGAACTCCAGTCACTGACCAATCTCGT
>CALKAA010000312.1 GCA_937983495.1 uncultured Gemmobacter sp.
GAGATTGGTCAGTGACTGGAGTTCAGACGTGTGCTCTTCCGATCTACCCCGGCATTGCGCCAGAGCTCGGCCGGGCCATTGCGGTTCACCACCACGATATCCAGCCAGCCATCGGCGTTCAGGTCCACCACCGCCGCGCCGCGCCCTTGCAGGGTGGAGGCCACGCCTGCGCGGTCGCCGACTTCGGTGAACACCCCCTCATTTCCCTGCAATAACAGGTTGTTGGGGTCTTGCTCGGCAAAATCGGGCATGGCCCAGACATTGCCCTTGGCCACGAACAAATCCTGCCGCCCGTCATTGTTCACATCGGCAAAGGCCGGGTGCCAGGCGGTCGAGGGGCGGTGATCGCCGCCCGTATAGGGGCGATGCGCGGTCACGCCGCGCGCCCAGGCCTGATCGTCATATTGCGGCAGGTCATGCGGGGCTTTCAGCACCTGCAACTTGTTGTCGGCCATCGAGGTGAGGAAATATTCCGGGTAGCCATCAGCATCGAGATCGGCCTCGGCAATGCCCATGCCCCAGATGCGCAACCGCTTCCATCCCTCGGCCTCGGTATAGAGACGCGGCGGCTGGCCGGGCTCCAGATGCCACATCTGCTCCTGCCCGCCCTTGTAATATTCGCGGTCATTCGAGACGCGCAAGCTGGGGCGGCCCGAGCGGTTCCAATCGGTGAACAGGATCGACAGCGCGCAATGGCTGGGGGTGAGCGGGATCGGTGCCGCAAAGCGGCGACCTTCGGGGCGGAACAGTTGATTGTCGGTGCAACTGCCCCAGGGGAAGGCCTCTTCGCGGCGGTCGATGTAATCGCCAAAGGCCAGCGTCGGCCAATCGGCGCCCGGCTCCCATGTGGCGGCGAAGGCGGTGGTCCAGCCATCGCCGCCTTGCAGGCCCCAGGCCTCATTGGCGCGTTCAAAGCGGCAATCGCCCAAGCCCCGATAGAGGATATTCTCGCCCACCCGCAACAGCGCCAGATCGGTGATGCCATCGGCATCGACATCGAGCGGATAGGCGCCGGAGACAGCGGTGGGTTCGATGCCGGAGGGATGCGGGGTGAAGCGCAGGGCGTCCGCCGTGCTTTGGTTCAGGAACAGTTGCGCAGGCGATGTGCCGCCGGCCATGACCAGTTCCGGCTTGCCATCGCCCGAGCAATCAAAGCTGGCGACGCCGCCGCCCACCATGAATTCCCATTCGCCGGTGAAGCTGTGGGTGAGCGCCGTGGGTTCTGCGACAAAGCGCGGCACTTGCGGGGGCGTATCGGCCAGCGCGGGGCTGGCGCAAAGCAGCAGGGCCAGGCGTTTCATAGCGTTTTCAACTGGATGGCCGGGGCCGCCACACATTCCCCCTGTGCCAGACCCAATTCGATGGCGGCGCGGAAATGGATGCCGCCATAGAGGCGCGACAACGCGGCCTCCTCGGCGGCGGATTTGAAATCGGGGAAAGACCGCACGGGCAGGCCGTCATCCTCATGCGTGGCATCGTCAAAGGCGAAGTTTTCGCCAAACACCGCCGTCAGCACAACCCAACTGGCCCCCGACAGGGTGGAATGGCCGGACGGGTATTCCGGGAAGGGCGGCGTGATCAGCAGCGGCTCCCATTTGGGGTCGATATGCTGCCGGATATAGGTGACGGGGCGGATCAGGTTATACTGATACTTGGCCTGCCAGCAGGCGATGAAGGCATCGTGCTGGGCCACGCCCAAGCGGGCCAGCGCATCAGCGAGGCGCGGCAGCGGCAGGGCGTCACGCTCGGCGATATCGAGCAGGATCGACACCCAATGGCCGGGCGGGGTGGGCGAGAGCATCGGATCATCGGACCAGAAGCGGGCGATGATCTTTTGATCCTCGGTGAGGGATTTGCTGGTTTCATAGACCTCCAGCGCCTGCGTGTGGAAGACCGAGCCGGGTTCGGTGCTGAAGGCGGGCGGCGGGGCGATGGTGCAGGCCAAGCCATTGGCCATGGCCATGGGGCGCACATGGCCCCAATCGGGCAGAAGCGGGGCCTGTTGCAGGCGGATGGCCGAGGTGGGCACCCAGGCGCCGGGCTGGTTGATCGGTTCATAGCCATCGGGAAAGCCGAGGTTTTCCACCCGCGCGCCGCCATCGCTTTCGGCCCATGACAGGATATGGGCGGCAATCGCCCTGCCCTTTTCCAGGTCACTCGGGTTGGCTGCGACCAGCTTGTCCAGGCGCTTTTGCATCGCCTCCATCGCGCGCTGGCCGGTGGGGCCGGTATTGCCGAAAAGCGAGCGCACGCCCAGCGTCATGGCACCTTGCAGCACCGCTGCCGGGTCGCGCAGCATGCGGTCTTGCGGCAGGGGTTTCAGGCCATTGAGCAGCCCGCCCAAGGGGGTGAAGCCGCTGGCATGGGCCTGCGCCTCCCAGACGATGACGCCCAGATAGCCGAAGGCACGGGCGGCCACGGGGGGCGAATAGGTGGCGGTGTGGCGCACCAGTTCGAGGATGAGCCGATACCAGTCGAGCACCACCTTGCAGGCCGGGTCGGTCGCAGCCCGCGCGGGTAGCGCAGGCACCGACAGCGCGGCGGCGGCAAGGGTGAGGACATGACGCCGCCGCAGGTTCATCAGAGATACCGGTTCCACAGGTTCTCCAGCCGCTCCTGACGGCCGGATTTCGGTTCCGGTTCCAGCCCTTCGGCGGTGACGCGGGCGGCGGCGGCTTCGAGGCTGCCCGAGAGCATGACCTGCGCGGCGGGGCTGTTCCAGCCCGCGTAGC
>CALKAA010000313.1 GCA_937983495.1 uncultured Gemmobacter sp.
GCCAGGCGGCAGGGGCGGAAATCTTCGACCGTCACGCGCTCGCCCTCAAAGGTGCAGAAACTGGCGGAAGGGATTTCCAGCCAGTTTTCCTCACCCGCTTCCAGCGGTTCGGACACCACCGCGCGGCCTTGGCGGGTATCGGACCAGCGGTGATAAAGGCTTGGGGCCTGATCATCCGTGGCATAGCGCATGGCATAGAGGCGCTCGCCATCCGACATGGCGACGGTCAGGCGCAGATGCGGGGCCTCGCCTTTTTCCCGCGCAAGGCGGATGAAGGCGGCAGAGGCACGTTCCATGGCACCGCGTGGGTCGTGGTCGAGCCCTTCGGCAATCGCGGCCAAGAACAACGCCTCACTGTCAGTGGCCCCCTTGCGGTGCGGGTAAAGCGCATCAGGGATCAGCATATCCGCATTACGGCGGAAATTGTCATAGCCGCCGACTTGACCATTATGCATGAAGCTCCAACGCCCCCAGGTGAAGGGGTGGCAATTGTTGCGGCTCGTGGCGGTGCCAGTCGAGGCGCGGACATGCGCGAGGAACAGGCCGGATTTCACGGTGGCCACCAAGCTGCGCAGGTTCGGGTCGCTCCAGGCGGGCATCACATCCCGGTAAAGACCCGGCTCTGGCCGGTCACCATACCAAGCGATGCCAAAGCCATCGGCATTGATGGCAGTGCGGCATTCGGTTGCGCAATGGCTTTGACGGATCAGCGAGTGTTGCGGCAGGCTGACGATATCTTCCAGGTAAATGGGAGTGCCGATATAGGCGGCCCAACGGCACATTCAGGGTCTCCCGGCGGCAAAAGCCGCAAAATCAATACGCATTCGCCTGCCTGTTCGCTAGCGTTTCTTGACCTTCATCCTACAGGATGTTGCGGAAATATGAAGATGCGATGAATGCGATTTTCGCTTGCGCGCTGACGATTGACGCATGGATAGGCAGAAAGGTGCCCTGCGTGCGATACGCGGGGCACCTTGCTATCACTCGGCCTCTTCCACCACGACCAGATCGCGGATGCTGGCCCCTTTGGCATGGGCCAGAGCCGCCTGATATTCGGCGCTGTTGTAGCAAGCCACGGCAGCCTCCAGAGAAGGGAAGCGCGCCACCACATTGCGCGCGCGCTCAGTCCCCTCCAGCTGCACATAGCGGCCACCACGGGCGAGGAAGACCCCGCCATGCGCGGCAATCGCGGGCCCCGCGCCCTTGGCATAGGTGCCATAGGCCTCGGGGTTGGTCACTTCGACATGGGCAATCCACAGGGCGCTTGGCATGGGTCAGGCTCCAATCATCGCTTCGGCGGCGGCAATCGCCTGATCCGCCATGGAAATATCGACACCGCCCGCCTGCGCCATGTCGGGGCGGCCACCGCCGCCTTTACCACCAAGCGCCTCGGCCGCGGCCTTCACCAGCGTTACGGCCGACAACCGCGCTGTCAGATCGGCGGTCACGCCCGCAGCCACGGCCGGTTTCGCGCCAGTATCCGCGATCAGCAGCACCGCGCCAGAGCCAAGCCGCGCCTTCATCTCGTCGATCAGGCCGGGCAGATCCTTACCGGAAACGCCCTGCATCACCTGCGCGATGAACTTGATGCCGTTGATGTCCTTGGCCTCCGTGCCGCCCGATTTGCCACCCATGGCCAGTTCGCGGCGCAGTTGCGCCACTTCGTTTTCCAGCTTCTTGCGCTCGTCCAACAAGGATTTGGCACGCTCGGCCAGCTCTGGTGCGGGCACTTTCAGCACCGCCGCCACATCGGCCAGCATTTGCGCCTGCGTCGCCATATGCGCCAGCGCTTCGGCCCCGGTCAGCGCTTCGATCCGGCGCACGCCAGAGGACGACGCACTGTCCGACAGCAAGACAAAGGCCCCGATCTCGCCCAGTTGCCGCACATGGGTGCCACCGCAAAGCTCGATCGAATAGGTGTTGCCATCCAAGCCTTTGCCCGAGCCGCCCAAACGGCCCATCGAAACAACGCGCACTTCCTCGCCATATTTCTCGCCAAACAGCGCCTGCGCCCCAAGGCCGCGCGCATCATCAGGCGACATCAGCCGGGTTTCCACGGCACCATTCTGGCGAATATAGCTGTTCACCTCGGCCTCGACCGCCGCCAGCTCCTCGGCGCTCATCGCCTTGGAATGTGCGAAGTCAAAGCGCAGCCGATCCGCCGCATTCAGCGAGCCGCGCTGCGCGACGTGATCGCCCAGCACATTGCGCAGCGCCTCGTTCAGCAGGTGCGTGGCGGAGTGGTTGGCGCGGATGGACTGGCGGCGCGCATGGTCCAGTTCCAGCTTGGCGGGTTGGCCACGGGTGATGGCCCCCTCCAGGATTTCCGCCACATGCAGGAACACGCCTGCCACCTTGCGGGTATCGGTCACCCGGGCAAGCCCGGTATCGGTGCGGATATAGCCCTGATCGCCCACCTGACCGCCGCTTTCCGCATAGAACGGGGTCTGGTTCACCACGAGATTGATGGTCTCGCCCTTCGCGTCATCGGAAGAGCCGATCAGCGCACCATCCTTGACGATGGCCAGAACCTGCCCTTCGGCAGTTTCGCCGTCATAGCCCAGAAACTCGGTTGCGCCGTGCTTTTCGGCCAGCTCGAACCAGATCTTCGCGTCTTTCGCCTCGCCTGAGCCGGACCAGCTGGCCCGCGCCTTGGCGCGCTGTTCCTCCATCGCGGCATCGAAGCCGGCCACATCGACCGCACGGCCCTTCTCGCGCAGCGCATCCTGCGTCAGATCGAGCGGGAAACCATAGGTGTCATACAGCTTGAACGCGGTCGGGCCGGGCAGATCGGCCCCTTCCGGCAGGCCAGACAGCTCTTCATCCAGCAGCTTCAACCCACGGTCCAGCGTTGTGCGGAAGCGGGTTTCCTCCAGACGCAGGGTTTCCTCGATCAGGTTCTGCGCGCGGGTCAGCTCCGGGTAGGCCGTGCCCATCTGACGCACCAGCGCGGGGACCAGCTTGTACATCGTCACATCGCGGGTGCCGAGCATGTTCAGATGGCGCATCGCGCGGCGCATGATGCGACGCAGCACATAGCCGCGCCCCTCATTCGAGGGCATCACGCCATCGGCAATCAGGAACGAGGTCGAGCGCAGGTGATCGGCCACAACGCGGTGATGCACCTTGCCGGGGCCATCGGGGTCGGCGGAGGTCAGATGCGCCGAGGCCTCGATCAGGCTGCGCATCAGATCGGTGTCATAGTTGTCGTGTTTGCCCTGCAACAGGGCACCGATGCGTTCCAGCCCCATGCCGGTGTCGATCGACTGCATGTCGAGGTCGATCATCGAGCCGTCTTCAAACTGCTCGTTCTGCATGAAGACGTTGTTCCAGATCTCGATATAGCGGTCGCCATCCTCATCGGCGCTGCCGGGGGGGCCACCCCAGATATGGTCGCCGTGATCATAGAAAATCTCGGTGCAGGGGCCACAGGGGCCTGTCGGCCCCATTTGCCAGAAGTTGTCGCTGGTCGGGATGCGGATGATCCGGTCATCCGAAAGCCCTGCGACTTTTTTCCAGATCGAGGCTGCCTCATCATCGGTGTGATAAACCGTGACCAGCAGCTTCGATTTGGGAATGTCGAAATCCTTGGTCAGCAATTCCCAGGCGAAATTGATCGCCTCGGC
>CALKAA010000314.1 GCA_937983495.1 uncultured Gemmobacter sp.
CGGCCCTCGGCGCACAGCGCCTCGATCAGCGCCCGGCCGATGCCATGGCCGCGCGCGGTGCGGGTGACGCAGATACCGTCGATCAGGAAGCGGTCATTGTCCACCTCGCGGGCGATGGCCCCCAGCAAAGCGAGCCGCCAGCCAGCCCCCGGCAGGCCGTAAATCGCGCGCAGGTCGCGCCAGCCGCCATCGGCAAAGCCGCCCTCGGGCGATTTGAATCCCGCCAGCCCCAGCAATTGCCCGCCCGAGGTGGCGGTGATGACGTGATCGGCGCGGATCACCCGTTCCAGATAGCGCAGGGCGCGCGGGTCTGGCCCCATGACACGGCCCAGCTTGCCGCCAAAGGCCTCCCAATAGAGCCGGGCGGCGGCGGGGCGGTGCTGATCCTCCAGACCCAGGCTCAGCCGCATCGCAAGACCTCGCGCAAGGTTTCCTGATGGCCTGCGCCCAGAATCCAGCCTTCCTCCCGCGCAACCTCCGGCACCTCCAGCAGCGGCGCGAGCCGATCTTGCGCCGCCAGATGCCACAGCGCACGGGACAGCAGGCGCACCTGTGCCGCATCCTTGATGCCGCCCTCGGACGCGACTTCGGCGGCCAGCAGCGAGGGGTAAACCTCGGCCAGTGTGACCCGCGCAGGCGGCTGGAACGGCCAGACCGCCACGCCGGGCAGCCGCGCCAGCCGGGCGATGACAGGCAGGCCCATCAGCGCCTGCGAGCCGACCGAGCCGGTGGTATAGAGTTTCCAGACCGGCTGTGCCGATGGCACGCGGCGCTCCACCGCGCGGCGTTCCGACAGGCCAAGGGCGGCGTAATTCACCAGTTTGCGGGCGGGCAGATCGGGCAGATCGAGGCTGGCCGGGCGGCCCCAGAACGGGCCGCCGCCAAACTGGCGGTTCACCGCGGCGGCGACCTGAAAGCGGTTGTTGCGGTTGTCGGGCCTGTCCTCGATCCGCGTTTCCAGCCAATCCCAGACGGCGGGTGCCTCGGCCCGCCCGGTCAGGCGGTGTGCAAAGCCTGCGGGGTAGCCAAAGGGAAAATCAAAGCCGATCAGCCAGTTGCCGGTTTTGATCAGATCGCGCAGCAGGGCTTCGGCCTCGGCGCGGCTGCGCAGATATTCCACCCGCTCGCCCGATGCCGTCTTGATGCCAACCCAGATCGCATCCTTTGAGGGCCGCGCGGGGGAGCGCTGGTTGGCAGCAGACCAATCGACGATGGCGACCGAAAGGCTCATTTCAGCGCCGCTTCGGCCAGCGCCAGATCCTCGGGCGTGTTGAGATTCAGGAAGGGGTCAGGGCCTTGCACCGGAAATTCGGCCACCGCCGCGCCGTCGCAAAAGCCCATCACCTTGGCATGACCCGCCGCCAGATAGGCGCGCAAGGGATCGCGCAGCGCGCGGGGCCATAGCGCGCAGGTCGGGTGCAACCGCCCGGCAGATTGCGCGACGGCCAGCCCGCCATCGCCTGCCAACCAAAGCTGCGGCACCAGATCGCCGGGCAGGAAAGGCGTATCGACCGAAACCGAGACCACGGCATCGGCCCCTTCGGCCCAATCCAGCGCCGTCAGCACGCCCGAGAGCGGGCCTTGCGATTGCGCATCGGGCAAAACCGGCAGGCCCGAGAAGGCCAGCCGCGCCGGATCGCCATTGGCCGAAACCGCCAGCCGCTCCACCTGCGGTTCAAACCGCGCCTGCGCATGGGCCAAGAGCGGTTGCCCGGCCAGCGGCAGCAAGGCCTTGTCGGTGCCGCCCATCCGCCGCCCGATGCCGCCTGCCAAAATCACGCCAAAGATCCGCATTGCCCGCGCGCGCCCCGGTTGCATCCGCCCGGCACTAGGCCTAAGCCTTCCGGGCTGATCCGTAAAGGCTACCTGCCAATGCCCCCCTCGCTTGCCCCGATCTTTCGTCAGGCCGTGCTGCGCGCGATGCCTTTCACCGTGATGATCGGGCCGTTCGGGGCGCTGTTTGGCGTGCTGGCCACGGCGCAGGGCATGAGCGTGTTCGAGGCCATGGCCTTTTCGGTGGTGGTGATCGCCGGGGCCTCGCAATTCGCGGCGCTGCAAATGATGCAAGACGGCGCGCCGATCCTGCTGATCATTCTGACGGCCACGGCGGTCAATCTGCGCATGGCGATGTATTCGGTGGCGATGACCCCGCATCTGGGCATGGCCCCCCTGTGGCAAAGGGCTGTGATCGCCTATTTCCTGGTGGATCAGAGCTTTGTTCTGGGTGCGTCGGAATATGAGCGGCGGACAGATTGGGGGCTGGCGGAGAAGCTGGCCTGGTATGCCGGGATCGTCACGCCGATTTGCGGGCTGTGGTATCTGGCGACCTGGCTGGGGGCGACCTTCGGCAAATCGGTGCCGCCGCATTGGCCGCTGGATTTCATCGTGCCGGTCAGTTTTCTGGCGATGATCTCGCCGATCCTGTTGACGCGGGCGCAGATGCTGGCGGCGGCGGTTTCGGTGGGCGGCACGCTGGCGCTGTGGTGGATGCCGCATTCCAGCGGGTTGTTGGTGGCCGCACTGGCGGCGATGCTGGCCGGGGCAATCTGGGAAACACGCGAGGAGGCCCGCCATGCCGGTTGAGGCGATTGCAGACAAAACCCTGCTGTGGACGGTGATTCTGGGCCTCGGCGCGGCCACCTTCCTGTTGCGCTTTTCGTTCCTCGGGCTGATCGGCAACCGGGTCTTGCCGGGCTTTTTGCTCAAGATGCTGCGCTACACGCCAATGGCGATGATCCCTGGGTTGGTGGCTCCGGGTGTGGTGTGGCCCGCGGCCACCGGGGGGGAACCCGATCCGGCACGGCTGATCGCCGCCCTGGTCACGATTGCGGTGGGGATTTGGCTGCGCAGCACGTTGGCGGCTGTGGGGGCAGGCGTGACAGCTTTGCTGCTGGGGCTCTGGGGCCTCGGCTGAGACGCCCCAGAGCCTGTCTGTTTACTTGCCGGTAGGTGCGACGGTCGGCTTCTTGTCCGGTGCCTTGCCATTGGTTTGCAACAGCAGGATGCCGTGATTGTCATCGGCATCGTCATCGGTGATCTTGCGTTCCTTCACGCCGGGCAGCGCGGCAAACTGGGTCATCAGTTTTTTCGGGAACATGGTGGGCTTGATGGTTTCAAAGCCCGGCACGTCCTTCAGAACGGCAGTGATCGAATCGGCGCAATGCGCCTTGGCCACCGCCCCATAGGCCATGGCGCGTTGCATCACCTGTTCAGCCACCTCGGGCGAGACCTGAACCGTCTGTTCGACGACGTAGTAGGTCTCGCGCGCGTGGTAGTCGATATAGAAGTTCTTCATCTTTTCGGTGATGCCGAAATGCACATCGTTGCGCTCGGCCAGTTTTGGCAGGGTCCAGCTTCCCGCCGGGTCGAACATGATCCGCTGCGAGCCGTTGATCATCAGGCCCGAATGCGCGCCGGATTCGTTTTGCACATTGATCACGGTGAACAGGGTAATGGCCTTGGGCCCATCATGCACATAGCGCGCCTTGGCGACATCGGCATCAGGGGCCCATTTCGGCTCTGGCGCACCGCATGCAGCCAGAGTGGCGCAAAGCGCAAGCAAAACAAAACTGCGGCGCATGGCTTGCGCTCCTTTAACGTCGTCGGAAGGGCAGGGGATCAGGCGTTCACAAGCGCCATGAAGATCAGCACGCCGATCGAGATGGCCGCACCCCAGATGCTGAGCTTGATGAAACCGGCGAAGGTTTTCTCCTGCTCGCGGATGTCCATGCTGCCCTGCTTGTGTTCGGCCATGATCGTCTCCCAAGGATGCGCGTTTTTTTGCCTGTTAGCTGATTCATGCGGGGCTGTCACGCCCTCCGTCGTGGGCGGGGCTCTTGTCAGGCCGTGGGCGTGACCGGGCTGTCGCTTTCGTCCCAATCCCGTGACAGGCGAAAGCCGATGCGGCGCGGCGGTTCTTCGGGAAGGGCGCGGGTCACGGCCCGCAACGCCAGGTTCAACTGGCTGACATGCTGCACCAATTGCATTTTCTGCCCTTCTTCGTCCCGGCCATAGAAGGTCAGCAGATCGGGGTCGAAATAGCCAAGCCCTTCGATACGCAACACGCCCGCATCGCTCCCGGCAAAGCCCATGGCGACCTCGTGCTTGCCATCGAGCTGGCTTTCAAAATTGCGGATATAGAGGATGATGCGTTCATAGGCCCATTGCGCCGGGCTTTTCTCCTCGACCGGCTGGCGGGCGAGGGCGGCGGGCAGCGGTTGCT
>CALKAA010000315.1 GCA_937983495.1 uncultured Gemmobacter sp.
CGAGATTGGTCAGTGACTGGAGTTCAGACGTGTGCTCTTCCGATCTCCTCTCGCGGCGGTTTTTTCATGCCGGATCAGCGACTTGCAGCGCATCCAGCGTGGCATCCAATACCAAAAGAATCGAGGCGTGACGGTTTTGATAGTCGCGGGCTGGTGTCAGCACCTCGTAACCCTCAAAAGGCGGCAAAGGGGCGGCGGCCCTGTCGCGCAGCATGGCGGCAAGCTGGTCGCGGGCGATCTGCACCTCGGCGCGGCTGCGCCCCGGCAAGACGGCTCCGGCAATTGCGGCAGAGGCCTGGCCCAATGCGCATGCCTTCACCTCCTGGGCAAATTCGGTGATCCGCCCTTGATCCAGCACCAGATCCACGGTCACCGACGATCCACACAGCGGCGAGCGCCGTTTCGCGCTACCTTGAGGCCGCGCCAGACGGCCCTGATGCGGGATTGCGGCGGCGAGTGCCAGGATGCGCCCGGAATAGAGGCTCATCAGATCGTCACTCATGCTTTCCTCCATGCTGACAAGCGCCTAGATAGACGTGGCACAAATCTTTTGAAAGGTGCCACCATGGCCTTCAATCCCAACAGCCTCAAATTCGATTCAAATGGTCTGATCCCGGCCATCGCGCAGGATCATGCCACCGGCGAGGTGCTGATGATGGCCTGGATGAACGCCGAAAGCATCACCCGCACGCTGGAAACCGGCAATGTGACCTATTGGTCGCGCTCGCGCCAGGGGTTCTGGGCCAAGGGCGAAACCTCGGGACATGTGCAGCGGCTGGTGGAGTTGCGGATCGACTGTGACCGCGATTGCCTGCTGCTGCAAGTGATGCAGGAGGGGCCTGCTTGCCACACCAACCGGCGGTCCTGCTTTTATACGGTGGTGGAGAACGGGGCGGAGCGGATCACGTCAGAACCGATGTGCTGAGCCTCAAATCTGCTGACCCCAGCCAAAGCAAAACCGCGCGAGGGTCGCCCCCCGCGCGGTTTCAGATCGGATCGAAAGATCACTCGTCCGAAGCGGCAGCGCCAACTTCGTCGAACAGCTCGGCGATTTCGAACTCAGCAGCGGCTTCGGCTTCGGCAGCCAGCTCTTGAATCGATTTGCCCGAGGCTTGCAGCTCGGCTTCTTCAGCCGAACGCGCGACGTTGATCGTGACGCGCACCGAAACTTCGGGGTGCAGCACGACGGTCACGGAATGCAGGCCCAGATCCTTGATCGGACGGTCCAGCACAACCTGACCACGGCCCACCGAGAAACCGCCAGCGGTCGCAGCATCTGCCACGTCGCGGGTGGTGACCGAACCGTAAAGAGCGCCAGCGTCAGAAGCCGAACGGATGACGACAAAGGCCTGACCGTCGAGCTTGGCGCCCACGGCTTCGGCTTCTTTCTTCGTTTCCAGGTTCTGGGCTTCCAGCTGGGCCTTGCGGGCCTCAAAGCTCTTGATATTGGCGTCGGTCGCGCGCAGCGCCTTGCCTTGCGGCAGCAGGAAGTTCCGGCCGTAGCCGTCCTTCACCTTCACCACATCGCCCATTTGGCCCAGTTTGGCCACGCGTTCCAGAAGGATCACTTGCATGTCAGCTCTCCTTATTTCACGGCATAGGGCAGCAGGGCGAGGAAGCGGGCGCGTTTGATGGCTTGCGCCAGCTCACGCTGCTTCTTGGCCGAGACTGCGGTGATGCGCGACGGCACGATCTTGCCGCGCTCGCTGATATAGCGTTGCAGCAGACGCACGTCTTTGTAGTCGATCGCCGGAGCGTTTTCGCCCGAGAAGGGGCAAACCTTGCGGCGGCGGAAGAAGGGTTTGTTCGCCATGATGATGGTCCTTTCCCTGTCAGATCAACGACGACGGTCGCCGCCGAAGCTGCGCTCACGGCGTTCGCCGCGCTCGCCCTCGGGACGGTCACCACGGTCGCCACGCTCGCGCTCGTCGCGCTTCTGCATCTGGACCGACGGGCCTTCGGCATGGGTGTCAACCTTGATGGTCAGCACACGCATCACGTCGTCATGCAGGCGCATCAGGCGTTCCATTTCCTGAACAGCGGCCGCCGAGGCGTCCGATTTCAGGAAGGCATAGTGGCCCTTGCGGTTCTTGTTGATCTTGTAGGCCATCGTCTTGACGCCCCAGTACTCGTGCTCGACGACCTTGCCGCCGTTATCCGCGAGAACCGTGGAGAAATGTTCGATGAGACCTTCGGCCTGCGCGTTGGACAGATCCTGACGCGCGATCATGACATGCTCGTAAAGCGGCATGTAAGCTCCGTTTCATAAGGCGCATTTCATAGGTCGGGCCTTTTGCCTTCCGCGGCCCGTCCACGAGAGGCTGCGCCGGTTCATGGGTATGCGGAAGGATGTGTGCCCATACACGCCGGGCGGGCGCATCGCAAGCAAAACCGCGCGGATTTGAGCGGCTGTCAGCCGATGACAAGGCCGGGCATGGGGCGTGCTATGGCATATCAAGCGTCAGTGCGCGATGCAAAGTGCCAGGAAGCGGCGGGAACCGGATCTGGGGCCTTGCGTTCTTCCCTCAGACGAATCGCGAAAGGAACGGCCATGAAACGGCTTCTGATTGCCACCACCGCCCTGTCGGTTGCCCTTTCGGGGATGCAACCGGGTGTTGTTCTGGCGCAAACCGTGGCAGAGGAGCTTTGCCCCAATGGCAAGGCACCGCCCTGCAAGGGCAAGCGGCAGAAGGGGGCAGCCGAGGAAGGGGGGGGAAGCGGGGGCAAAGAGATCGGAAGAGCACACGTCTGAACTC
>CALKAA010000316.1 GCA_937983495.1 uncultured Gemmobacter sp.
CAGCATGTCCCACCAGGTGCAAAGGTGGATCAGCTTGACGCCATGTTCGCCCAGACGGGCCTCGGTTTCCGGGAAGATGCCATAGTAGAAGATCACCGCCGTATGGCCGCAGGTGGCGCCGGTGTCGCGGATCGCATCGACGAAAGACAGTTTCGATCCGCCATCGGTGGTCAGGTCTTCCACCAGCAGCACGCGCTGGCCTTCCGTCATGGCCCCCTCGATGCGGGCATTGCGGCCGTAGCCCTTGGGCTTCTTGCGCACATAGCTCATGGGCAGGGCCAGACGCTCGGCCACCAGCGCGGCAAAGGGGATGCCCGCCGTCTCACCGCCTGCGATATTGTCGAAGGCCTCGAACCCCGCTTCGCGCATCACGGTGACGGCCAGAAAATCCATCAGCGTGGAGCGGATGCGCGGATAGGAGATCAGCTTGCGGCAGTCGATATAGGTCGGCGATGGCAGGCCGGAGGCCAGCGTGAAAGGCTCGCGCGCGTTGAAATGCACGGCGCCGATTTCCAGGAAGGCACGGGCGGTCAGGCGGGCGATTTCTTCCTTGGGCGGAAAGGTGGTCGGGATCATCGGATCAATCCTTGTGCGATGCGTTTCATCTTGGCTCAAATATCCCCGCCGGAGGCTCCCACGGCGGGCTGAGGACGCTCCGCGGGGGATATTTAAGTCAGGTTGAAGCAGGCTTTTCTGAGGCTCAGGCTTCCACGGTCCAATGCAGGGGGAAGCCGGGGTTGAAGACGGTGACGGGGCCTGCCTCGGTATAGATTTTCTCTGGGAAGGCATGCGGGGTGTCGTGTTTCACCAGACGGATGGTGCCCTCATTCACCGGCAGGCGGTAGAAGGCCGGGCCGTTCAGCGAGGTGAAGGCCTCCAGCCGGTCCAGCGCGCCCTCCTCCTCGAAGACATGGGCGAGGCAGGACATGGTGTTGGTGGCGGTGAAACATCCGGCGCAGCCGCAGGCATGTTCTTTCAGCGCATCGACATGCGGCGCGGAATCGGTGCCGAGGAAGTAGCAGCCCGCGCCGCTGGTCGCGGCCTTGCGCAGCGCGAGGCGGTGTTTCTCGCGTTTGGCCACCGGCAGGCAGTAGTAATGCGGCTTGATCCCACCGGCGAGGAGGTGGTTGCGGTTGATGATCAGGTGGTGCGTGGTGATCGTCGCGCCCAGGTCGGGGCCACCCGCACGGGCATAGGCCACGCCTTCCTCGGTGGTGATATGTTCCATCACCACGCGCAGGCCCGGCGTCGCGCGGCGCAGCGGGTCGAGCACGGTGTCGATGAACACGGCCTCGCGGTCGAAGATATCGACCTCATGGGTGGTCACCTCGCCATGCACGCAAAGTGGCAGGCCGATTTCGGCCATGGTGTCCAGCACGGCGCGGACGTTATCGAAATTGCGCACGCCGCCATGGCTGTTGGTGGTGGCGCCTGCCGGGTAAAGTTTCACCGCCTTGACCAGCCCGCTGGCATGGGCGGCGCGCACATCGGCCGGGTCGGTGCCTTCGGTCAGGTAGAGCGTCATCAGCGGCTCGAAACTCGCACCTTCGGGCAGCGCCGCAAGGATGCGCTCGCGATAAGCGGCGGCCTGATCGCCGGTCACCACCGGGGGCACCAGATTCGGCATGATGATGGCACGGCCGAAATGGCGGGCGGTTTCGGGCAAGACACCCTTCAGCATCGCGCCATCGCGCAGATGCAGGTGCCAATCGTCGGGGCGGCGAAGCGTGAGGCTTTGGGTCATGGCGTGCCGCTACCGCAAATGCCGACGTTTTTCCAGTGGATTCGGTCTTGTGCCGGGAGGGGTTTGGCGCTGTGGGCGATGGCGAAAACCGGGGTCGGTGCAGACCGGCTTTGGGGGCTGCACCGGCGAGATCGCTCTTTCGGTTGGCAAGGCCCGCGCATTGCGTCATCAGCGCGCGGGGCGGCAAGCCGAGGGGGGGGGCGATGCGGCTGCGCCCGGAGCAGGAGCGGGGCTCAGGCCGTCGGTTCGATGGCACTTTCCTTGGCGATCAGCGCCTCCAACTCTGCCTGACGGCGACGGAAGCGCGGGGCTTGCACCCGCGCATTGACCGACCGGCAAAGACCGAGCGCGCGCCGCCATTGGCCCTTGCCCTCGAGGTGGCCTAGCAGGGTCTTGAGCCAGGGGCCATAGACCCGGCGGCGACGCCAGAGGGTTGAGAACAGCCCGGCATCCAGCTTGCCCTCGGTTGCTGCCTCCAGCAGCGGGGTCAGCAGGCCCATCGCGGCAAGTGCCGCATCGGGCCTGCCCCCCAGGAAGGGCGCGCGCAACTGGGTGACATAGGGTTTGGTGAACAACGCGGCATGCATGGCATCCTCGACCTCGCGCGGGTCATGCAGGATGAACACCTGTTCGGCCCCTTCGATCATGTCGGGGGCATAGCCGAACCGGTCATGGAAGCCGAGCTTGCGGGCGGCGAGATGGCGGCGATCCCAGCCCGCGATGGCCGGGGCCAGCGAGCGGCGGGGGGAAAGGGCCAGCACCGTGGCACCGGGGGCTGCGACCGAGAAGGCGCAGGCGGCATAGCCGCCCATACCCGCCCCGAAAAACACCACGCGGTCGAAATCCTCGAAAAACGCGTCGTCGATCAGCCGGTCGAAATAGCGATAGACCGCCGGATCCCGGAACCATGTTTCGCCCTCGGCGATCAGCGTCAGGCTCGACCAGCCATGCGCCGCCGCCACCGAGACCGCAAAGGGCATCTGGCCGGGGCGGGCGCGAACCTGATCGACGGTTTCGAAAGACACGATCAGCACCGGGCCTTCATCGGTGAACAGCGCGTGGTGATGCGCGCCAATCGGGTCGAAATAGCCTTCTTCCGCGCAAATCTCTTCGAGCCGTGCCTGCCAGGAGGCCTGATCGGTGGCCATCGACGCATCGTAATGCGCGGGCAGGGTGGGGGAACTGGAACTGCTGGACATCGGGCTTCCGGGGGCTTTCGGCTTCATGAAACCGGGTATGTCAGTGTCGCGTGTCGAAAGCAGGCAGACAAGGGGGCACCGCCGGGGCAGGGCCGAAACAATGGCACCCCATTGTTTCCGGCCCCGTAGCGCGCTGCGCGGTCAGGTCAGGGCGGCCCCAGAGGGCTTTTTCGCGGATTTGCCTGTCGATTTGGCCACCGATTTGGTCGCCGATTTGGCCGCCGCTTTGGTCGCGGGCGCAGGTGCCACCTTGACGGGGCGGCTGTCGGTCGGGGATGGGGGGGCGGCTTTTATGCCGGTTTTTCCGAGACCTGGCACGTTAGCCGGGGGGGCGACCTTGGGCATCGCGTCTGCCGGTTCGTCGGGCGTGTCGGGCACATCCAGATCGCCCTGATACCCGGCCAGGGCCTCCGTTTGGGTCGCATCCTCGCTGGCCATCTTGCTGCGATGCGCCTCGATCCTGGCAATCATTTCGGCAAAATCGGGGCTGGCATGCAATTCTGCCACTTTCTGCCGATGCCAGCGCACGGCGCGGTGATGCAGGGTGTGCAGGCGGCGGTCGGAGAGCAACTCCTCCATCCAGCGCGTCACCTCGGCATCATAGCGCCGGATCAGGTCACAGCGTTCATCATTCGAATCGTTGAAGGCCCAGTAGCGGTAGCCCATCTTGTCATTGACGTGGTTCACCTTGCCGCGCGCCGATTTGACCAGAAAACTGTCCACCGAGCGCAATTGGTAATGGTTCACCTGCGCCAGGCTGTAATCGGCCTGCACCAGCAGTTTCTGATGCGCCTCCTGCACCGGCACGCCGCCTGGCAGTTCCACCCGCAGGGCATGACCCAGATCGGGATGGGGCAGCGGCACATGCACGCCCACACGCGAGATCATCTTTTCGCGCAGCAATTCGCCCCGGAACAGCGATTTCGGAAAGGCGAAAGGATGCGCGCGCGGCCCGCTGGTGGCATTGGCCATGACGAATTGCCGGGTGATCGGGCCTTCCTGATAGTCTTTCTGGCCATTGGTGCCAAAGCGTCGCCACGGCACCGAAATGGCCTCGACATCCGGGCTGCCTGCGGCTGTCAGCGCCCGCACAGAGCCATCGCCGATGCGCGAGGCCAGAAACTCGTCGGCGTCGCAGACATAGATCCAGTCGGAGGATTTCACCTCGCGATAGCGCGCGCCCTGCTTCAGCGCGCGGCGCTGGATGGATTGCGTGGGGGCGTAGAGGGTCTTGTGATGGATCGCGAGGCCCATCTTCGACAGCCGAACCACCATTTCGGTGGTGGGGTCTTCGCAGTCATTGGTGCAGATCAGGAAGCGGTCAAAGCCAAGCGCCTTGTGATGGGCGAACCATTCCAGCAGGAAGGCCCCCTCGTTTTTCATGGTGGTGAGGACAGTATAGGTCTCGGCCATGGCTCAATGCTCCGCTTCGCCGGTAAATTCGACGGTAAAGAAAAAATCGGGCGGCAGGTCGCGTTCATGCAGGTCGGGGGGGATGACCCCCGGCCCGGCCATGAACACAGCAGACCCGAACACATGCTGCATGCGGCACAGTTTCTCCATGCGCGCGCCGGTCAGCTCGGCGTAGAAATTGCGGTAATTCTCGGTCTGCATCAGCGCCACGATCTTGTCGCGGTGGCATTTGACGGAAAACTCATGCGCGGCGCGGATGTCCGGATCTGCCAGCAGCCGGTCATATTCGGCGCGTGCTGCCGGGATCATCCGCTGGATCGAGCGGTCCTCGTCGAGATTGTGGTTCATGCGGAACCAGTAATTCAGCCCCTGATCGCGGTCGACATGGTTCACCCGGCCCCGGTCGCGTTTCACCAGAAAGCTTTCGGCGCTGCGCACGGCGTAATGGTTCAGCTGCACCCAGTCATAGCCATAGGTCTCAGAGGTCGAGCGCCAGGCGTTGCGATAGGCCTCTTTCGGCATGGGCCGGCCCGAGCCGTTCAGCCAGCGCACCTGATCCCACAGATCGGGGCGCAGCCCCTTGGGGCGGTGAACCCCCAGTTTCTTGTAGATGTCGATATTGCGGAACAGGGTCTTGAAGCCCCAAGCCTGATGCGGTTTGCGCACCAGTTCGGGGGCGCAGCGGGTGAATTGCTCGATGAGGAAGCGGTCCTCATAGCCATGCACTTCGGAATTGCCGAACAGCCGCCAGGTGAGCGAGATCATATTGGCCTCACCCATGGCCTCATAAAGCGCCCTGAGCGTGCCATCGCCGACCTTGATGTCGATGAATTCATCGACATCCATGCAGATGCCCCAGCCGCAATTCTGCATGATCGGTTCATTCTCGGCGGCTTGCAACGCGGCGTGCTGCGGCTTCAGCTCGCCCCCCGGCACATAGGGGTTGATGCGGTGCTGCACGATGCCCTTGGCCGTCAGCAATTCCAGCATCGTATCGGTGCCGTCGCTGCAATCATTGGTGTAGATCAGGAAGTCATCCACCCCGATGGCCCGGTGATAGGCCAGCCATTCGAGAATGAAGGGGCCCTCATTCTTCATGGTGGTGACGATGGCGGTGCGGCCTGCCTCTGTGGCCGGGCCGGGTTGCGCCTTGGGTTTGGACACTGGCGGGCGCACGGGGCGATGGTTGAAGGCATCCCCCGCCAGCCGCAGCAGCGCGGGGTCTTCGATCAGCGCCGATTTCGGGGCCAGCTCGCCGGGGTTGCGGCCCGGCACGCGCAGCGCCATGGCGCGGTAGAAATGCGCCACGCCGCCCTCATCTGGCTTGGCATAGGCCACGCGCACCATGCGCCAGGTGTTTTCCAGCCCGGCCTTCAGCGGGGCCACCCCCCAGCGGGCAATGCCGCGCCGGTGATCGAACTGGCGGCAGATATGGTCGCCAAAGGTCTCGACCTGGTCGGAGCGGATGCGCCAGGGGTAGATGCGATGCCCGACCAGCAGCGCGACCCCGGCGGGGGCTGCCACGCAGAGGTCAAAGGCATTGGGTTGCTCGGGCGCAAGGGGGGCGAGAATGTCGCAAGGGTCCAGCGTCAGCACCGCCCGGGCCTCGCGCAGGAACCGCCATTTGACGGCTTCATAGACCAGCCCTTCGCCCAGAGGGGCCAGCCAGGGATCGGGGGCGGGGCGCGTCATCCGGTCCTTGCCCGGCGCATCCGGGGCCATGAACGGATGGGTTTCCGGCTCGGTCGCAGGTTTGCCCAGCGGCAGCGGGCAGTCCAGCAGCACGACGGTCAGACCGGTGCCCGTCAGCAGATGCTCCAGCCGCGCGGCAAAGCCCGGATCGGTGCCACCTTCGGCCCGGTTCACGAACAACGCGGCCTGCGCGCCATGGTTGCGGGCGTGATAGCGTAGCCCTTCGGCGATCTGATCGGGCGTTTCGGCGTAGCGGAAGCCAAACAGCGTGTTCAGTCCGGCGAAAATCCCGGTTTCGGCATCCGGGGCTGCGATCTCCAGCACCTCCCCGTTGCGCAGGGCCAGCCGCAGCGGCCCGGCAGGGTCATGGCGGAACACACCCAGCAGCGCACCGGAGACCTCGCGCAGTTCCAGAGGCAGCGCGCAACCCGGCGCAGCATCGGGATGAACTGCGCCCGCCGCAATGCCATTGCCAAAGCTCACATAGGCCCGCCCGTCCTGGTGACAGGCATCCAGCAGCACCGGCAGGGCCGGAACCCCGGTCGCACGTCCGGCCAGGCTACGGCGCAGAACCCGGCCGGATGTGGCACCGGATACAGCACCGGGCTTGGCACCGGACACGGCACCGGACTTGGGGCCAGATGGGCGACCGGCTGTCTCGTCGGGCTGGGGCAAAGAGGGGAGGTCTGGCGGCATGGGTCTTGGCGGCTCGGTTACTGGCGATCACAATCGCGGCCAGTATCGTTACCACGATGGCAACAATGGGGCAAAGCCTTGCCCCGGCCCAATTTACAGGGATTTCGCTGAAACCTGTGCCATTTGCGTCGATTTCCAAAAGCATCGACGCAAAAATGCTGAAAATGCCGCTGAACGCCGGGGTTCCCCGTTGGCAATCATCCGAGATTTCGACAGAATGTTGCGTAAATATAACCAATCGGGCGGGCCGTTCTGGCGGTGTGACCCGATGTGACGATGGGCAGTATGATGGTGCGGGTGCGCGAGGCAGGGACGTTGTGGATTGGCGGGGCGCTCAGCTGGATGGAGCAGCTTTGCCTGAAATCCTTTGTCGACAAGGGGCAGAAGATCACCCTGTTCCATTACGAGGATATTCCGAATGTCCCCGAGGGCGTGATCTTGCGCGACGGGCGCGAGATCCTCGATACAGATGATTTCATCAAATACGAACAGAAAGACAGTTTCGCGCTGTTTGCCGACCTGTTCCGCCTGCATATGATCCGGCAATGCCCCGGCATGATCTGGGTCGATACCGATGTCTATTGCCATCAGCCGATGACCTATGACAGCGACTATGTGCTGGGGTTCGAGCTGCCGGGCCGGGGGCGGGTGAACAATGCCGTGCTGGGCCTGCCCGCCGACAGCCCGGTGCTGGCGGCCATGCTGGCCTTTACCGAAAACCGCTATGCCATTCCGCCCTTCCTCAAGGGCTCGCAGCAAGACGAACTGCGCGCCGCCGCCGAGGCAGGCAGCCCGGTGCATGTCAGCCAGCAGCCCTGGGGCGTGTGGGGGCCGCTGCTGATCACCTATTTCGTCAAGAAGTTCGACCTGCTGGATCAGGTGCAGCCCCTCCATGCCTTCTATCCGGTCACCTATCCCGACCGGACGCAATTCCTCCGCCGTGCGGGCGTCGTTGATCTGGCGTTGAAGCCGATGACGACGGCGCTGCATGTCTGGGCCTCGAACAAGCGCGAGATCGGGCTGCGCTACAATGGCCTGCCCCCGGTGGGAAGCTGGTTCGATGTCGCCTGCCGCAAGCATGGCATCAAGACGGTGCTGGCCCCGGTCAAGGGGCGCGGACGCAATCACTTCGAGGCGGCGCTGCTGGGGCCTTTGGGCGATACGCCGGTCGAGGTTTTCGCCGATATCGGCGGCACGGCGCAAACGCTGGCGGCGACGCTGGCCTTGCGGGATGATTGCGATGTGCTGCTGGTCGATCTGGATCACAAGGGCGCATGGTGTGCCACGCCCTCGCCCTGGGTGGAACCCTATCGCCGCTTCCTGATCGAGAACG
>CALKAA010000317.1 GCA_937983495.1 uncultured Gemmobacter sp.
CGCGCTGGAAGGCCGGGCGGGCGGCCAGTGCCTCCAGCCAGCGTTTCAGGTCGGGCTTGTCGTCCAGTGTCTGCTGCTGCCCTTCCCAGCCCATTGCCCAGGGCCAGATGGCAATATCGGCGATGGTCAGGTCTTCGCCCGTCACGAAGGCGCGGCCCTGCAATTGCTTGTCCAACACCCCATAAAGCCGCCCGACCTCACGGCGATAACGCTCTTGCGCATAGGGCAGCACCTGCGGCGGGTCCATTTGCGGGGCGTATTTCAGGAAGTGATGCGCCTGGCCGGCCATCGGCCCCACGCCGCCCATCTGCCACATCAGCCACTGATCTGTCGCCACCCGGGCGCGTTCCGTTGCGCCATAAAGCTGGCCGGTCTTGCGCGCCAGATATTGCAGGATCGCCCCGCTTTCAAAGATCGCAATCGGCGCATTGTCCGGCCCATCGGGGTCGACAATCGCGGGCATCCGGTTGTTGGGCGCGATTTTCAGGAAGTCGGGCGCGAATTGCTCGCCCTTGCCGATATTCACCAGCCTGACCTCATAGGGCAGGCCCAGTTCCTCGAGCGCGATGGTGATCTTGTGGCCATTCGGTGTCGGCCAGTAGTGAACTTCGATCGGGCGTTGCGTCATGGGCTGAAATCTCCTGTGATGGGCGGCATCATGACGTAACAGGCGCGACAGGCAAGAGCGCGGGAAAAGGGGCCGGATGATGGATCTGCTGGAGGAATTGCTGGCGCAAGAGCATCGGGTCTGGGTGGCCTTGCAGAAGGGCGATACCGCCGCCGATCTGGCCCTGCTCGCCCCGGATTTTCTGGGGCTTTACCCCAGCGGCTATGCCGGGCGGGCGGACCACGCGGCGCAACTGGCCGCGGGGCCGACAGTGGCGCATTTCAGCCTTGCCGAGGCGCGGGTGCTGCCGCTGCGCGAGGGCTTGGCGATGTTGACCTATCAGGCAAGCTATGCCCGCCCTGGGGCCGAGCGACGCGAAAGAATGTGGGTTTCGTCGCTCTGGGAGCGGCAGGCGGGGGGCTGGATCAACCTGTTCTCGCAAGATACCCCCTGCGACGCGCCCTTCACCCCGGTTTGACCCGGCAAGCCGCTGCCATCTGTCACGCCCTGCCCTTTCCCCTCTGGCATCAATCGGCTAGTGTCGCGGCGAAACCAGAGGGGAGAGTGCCGCGTGTCCAGATTCGACAGATATTTGCTGTCGCAATTGCTGGCGCTGTTTGGGTTCTTCTCGCTGGTGCTGGTGGCGATCTATTGGGTGAACCGCGCGGTCGGCCTGTTTGACGAGCTGATTGGGGATGGGCAAACGGCGCTGGTGTTTCTGGAGTTTTCGCTGCTGACCCTGCCCAATGTGATCCGGCTGGTGCTGCCGATTTCCGCCTTTGCAGCAACGGTTTATGCGGTGAACCGGCTGATGGGCGACAGTGAGCTTGTGGTGATGCAGGCGACCGGGTTTTCCTCGTTCCGGCTGGCACGGCCAGTGCTGTATTTCGGGCTGTGCGTGGCGCTGATGATGGCAGTTCTGCTGCATGTGCTGGTGCCTGCCAGCCGGGCGATGCTGGCCGCGCGTTCGGCCGAACTGAGCGAGAATGTCACGGCGCGCTACCTGTCGGATGGTGAGTTCATGCACCCGACCGAGGGGGTAACGCTTTACATCGCGCGGATCAGCGAGCGGGGCGAGTTGACCGATGTCTTCCTCGCCGATGACCGCAAGCCCGAGGCGCGGCGCACCTATACCGCCAGCCGGGCGCTTCTGGTGCGGGGCGATAGCGGGCCGAAGCTGATCATGTTTGACGGCATGGTGCAGGATCTGAGCGGCAAGGACCGGCTGTCGGTCACCCGCTTTGCCGATTTCACCTATGATCTGGGCCAGATGATTGATGCGGGCACCCTGCCCGGCCGCACCATTGACGAGCTTTCGACGGTGGATCTGCTGCGCGCCGAACCGGCCCTGCTGACCGAAACCCGCGAGGATCGCGCGGCCTTTCTGGCCGAGGGGCATCTGCGCTTTGCCATGCCCTTTCTGGCCACGGCGGCGGCGCTGATCGGGTTTTCGGCGTTGCTGCTTGGGGGCTTTTCGCGCTTTGGCCTGTGGCGGCAGATCGGGCTGGCGGTGCTGATGCTGATAGGCTTGCAGACGGTGCATACCTGGGCCTCGGGCCAGGCGCTGCGCGATATGCGGGCCTGGCCTCTGGTTTATCTGGCACCCTTGGTGGGCCTTTCTCTGTCTGCCGCGCTGCTGTGGCTGTCGCAGCGGCCGCGCCGTATCCGGCGGGGGGCCAGCGCATGACCCTGAGCCTTTATATCGCGCGGCGCTTCTTCTGGATGTTCTTGCGGGTTCTGGGCGTGTTTTTCGGCATCCTGATGCTGATCGACATGCTGGATCAGTTGCGCCGCCTGTCGGGGCGTGGGGTCGGTCTGGTGCAGGCGCTGGAACTTTCGGTGCTGAACGTGCCGGAAAGCCTGTATAACATTCTGCCCTTGATCATGATCCTGTCAGCCATTGCAATGTTTCTGGGCTTTGCGCGGTCTTCGGAGCTGGTGGTCGTGCGGGCTGCGGGGCGCTCGGGGTTGCGCTTTCTGTTGGCCCCGGTCACCGTGTCAATGGCGCTTGGCGTCTTGGCGGTCGCGGTGTTGAACCCTTTGGTCGCCGCCACCTCCAAGGCCTATGAAGCGCGCTATGCCGCCTATGCCCAAGGGGCGGAGCGGGTGCTGTCGGTCTCGGAAGACGGGCTTTGGTTGCGTCAGGGCGGGGATGGCACACAAACTGTGATCCATGCTGCGCGCGCCAATGCCGATGGCACCGAGCTGTTTGGTGTGACCTTCCTGACCTTCGACCATGACGGCTTGCCGCAAGAACGGGTGGAGGCGGAAAGTGCCCGGCTGGTGCCCGGTGCCTGGGACCTGACGCAGGTGAAGCGATGGCGTCTGCTGGCGCAGAACCCCGAAACCGGGGCCGAGGCCCGCGCGAGCGGCACGCTGCCCTCGGATCTGACGGCGGCGGCGATCCGTGACAGTTTCGGCAAGCCCTCCTCGATCCCGGTCTGGGAACTGCCGGGCTATATCCGCGGGCTGGAACGGGCGGGCTTTACGGCGCGCAATCATCAGGTCTGGTTGCAGGCGCAACTGGCTTTGCCTCTGTTGATGAGCGCCATGGTGCTGGTGGCGGCGGGTTTTACCATGCGCCATGCCCGCTTTGGTGGCACTGGAATTCTGGTGCTGCTGTCGCTGATGGGCGGGTTTGCCATTTTCTTCCTGCGCAATTTCGCGCAAGTTCTGGGCGAGAACGGACAAGTGCCTGTGGTGGTGGCTGCCTGGGCACCGCCCGTTGCGGCGGCGCTGCTGGCGCTGACGCTTTTGTTGCATCTGGAGGAGGGCTGATGCGCCTTTCGCGGCTGATCGCCACCCTGCTGATTTCGGCGCTGCCTCTGGCCGCGCCCGTGGCCCTGCATGCGCAGGACATGGCCTCGTTGCAAGCCGACATTGTGACGGTGACCGGCGACAGCCTGCTGCGCGCCACGGGGGGGGTGGAGGTGCGCTATCGTGGCCAGATCTTGCGCGCGGCTGGTTTGCGCTATGACCGCAGCGCCGAAAAGCTGGAACTGGATGGCCCGATCACGGTGACCGATGCCGAGGGCAATCTGATTACCGCCGAGGCCGCCACACTGTCGGCAGACCTGACCGAAGGTCTGATGACTTCGGCCCGTATCGTGCTGGATCGCCGGATGCAGATTGCCGCGCGGCAGATCTGGCGCAGCGAGGGGCGCTATATCCAGCTTACCGACTCGGTTGCCTCCAGTTGCGAGGTTTGCGCGGTTTCGCCCACGCCGCTTTGGGAAATTCGTGCGCGTCGCGTGATCCACGACCAGGTGGAGCGCCAGCTTTGGTTCGATGGGGCGCAACTGCGCTTTGTTGGCATTCCGGTGGCCTATATACCGCAATTGCGCATGCCAGACCCGACGCTGGATCGCGCCACCGGCTTTCTGTCGCCGCGCCTGCGCACCACCTCGGAGCTGGGCACCGGGTTGAAAATGCCCTATTTCATCACGCTTGGCCCCTCGCGCGATCTGACGGTGACGCCTTACCTTTCGACCAAATCGGCGCAATCGCTGGAGCTGACCTATCGGCAGGCCTTCCAGACTGGCACCGTGGAGATCAGCGGCGCCACCTCGCGCGACCGCATCCGCCCCGGCGAGGATCGCGGCTATCTGGCGGCGAAGGGCAGCTTTGCCCTGCCCGATGGCTTCACGCTCCGCTTTTCAGGGCTGGCGGTCAGCGATCCGTCCTATCTGGTGGATTACGGCATGTCCGATACCGACCGGATCGAAAGCCGGATCGAGACCACGCGGACGCGGCGCAACGAATATATTTCGGGGCGCTTCTCGGCCTTCCGCTCGATCCGCGACACGGGAGATGGCATCGAAAGCAATGCCACCTTGCCTACGCTGATGGGCGATTTCACCTGGCACCGCCGCTTCTCTGGCGGCCCGCTGGGCGGCGAGGCCGGGATGAAGTTTCAGACCCATAGCCATTACCGCGCTTCGGATGATCCGCGTGACACCAATGCCGATGGCATCGCGGATGGGCGCGATCTGTCGCGCCTGTCGCTGCGGCTGGATTGGCGGCGCAACTGGATCATCGGGCCGGGGTTTGTCGGCACCATCATGGGTGAAGGCAGCGCCGATGTGTATTCGATCCGGCAGGATGTGGTGTATGAGGGCACAATCACCCGGCTGCATGGGGCTGCTGCGGCCGAATTGCGCTGGCCCTGGGTCGGTTCGACCGCCGACGGGGCCAGTTATGTGATCGAGCCTGTTGTGCAATTCGTGGCCGCCCCCTCGGACAATGCCGATATTCCCAACGAAGACAGTGCGCTGGTCGAGTTTGACGAAGGCAACCTGTTCTCCCTCGGGCGGTTTTCCGGCGCGGATGCGCGCGAAGAGGGCAACCGGGTGAATGTCGGCCTGAGCTGGACCCGGTTTGACCCGGCGGGCTGGTCCTGGGCCTTTGCCGCAGGCAGGGTGTTCCGCAGCGCCGATGAAGGGCAGTTCTCGGCGGCCTCGGGTCTTGATGGCGCGACCTCGGATTGGTTGCTGGCCAGTCAGGTCAGCTTTCCCGAAGGCGTTTCGGCCACCGGGCGGCTGTTGGTCGATGATGTGGATGGCCTGAGCAAGGCCGAGCTGCGGCTGGATATGGACCGGGCCGAATTTGGCCTCTCCACCTCTTACGTCTGGGTGCAGGCTGATGCCACCGAGAACCGCACCACCGATACGGAAGAACTGTTCCTGGATGGCCGTCACAATCTGGGCCGCAACTGGACGGGCCGGGTGTCGGGGCGCTATGACATGGAGGCTGACCGGCTGAACCGGGGTGATCTGGGGCTGGAATTCCGCAACGAATGCCTGCGCGTCGATCTTTCCCTCTCGCGCCGCTTCACGACCTCGACTAGTGTCAAGCCGACCACGAATGTGGGGGTTTCGGTCGATCTGCTGGGCTTTGGCGGATCGGCAAAGGCCGGACCGGCACGGGGCTGCCGCGGATGAGCCAGAGACGCCTCCAGAATCCGATCGCCCCAAATCTGACGGCTCCAAGCCGGACCTGCAAGAGAGACCGCTGCAAGATGACCCGTTTCCTGCCCCTGCTGACTGCCAGCCTGATCGCCCTTGCCGCTCCGATGGTGCTGCCCGGCCCCGGTCTCGCCCAAGAAAATCTGTTCGCCCCGCGCCTTGTGATCAATGATCAGGCCGTGACCGAGTTTGAATTCCAGCAACGCCGGTTGTTCCTGCAATTGCTGCGCGCGCCCGGCGATCTGGACAAGGTGGCACTGGACGGGCTGGTGGATGATCGCCTGCGCATGCAGGAGGCCAAGCGTTACAAGATCACGCTCAAAGAGGATGACGTGCGCAAGGGGATGGAGGAGTTCGCCTCCCGCGCCAATCTCTCAGCCGACGAGTTCGTCAAGGCCTTGGGCCAAGCCGGGGTGGAGCCGGAAACCTTCCGGGATTTCGTGACCTCGGGTCTGGTCTGGCGCGAGATCGCGCGGGGGAAATTCGCCAATTACGCCAAGGTCAGCGACGAGGAAATCGACCGCGTGATCGAAGCCGAAACCCGCAAGATGGCTCTGACCATTGCGGTGTCAGAACTGATCATCCCGGCTCAACCGGGCCAGGAGGACGAGGCTCTGGATCTCGCGCGTCGTCTGAGCCGTGAGATCCGCAGCGAGGGGGCCTTTGCGTCGGCCGTTGCGAAATACTCGGCGGCGGCCTCGCGCCAGCGTGGCGGGCGTCTGGACCCGATGCCCATGGCCAATCTGCCACCGCAGATTTCCTCGGTCGTGCTGCCGCTGGCCCCCGGTCAGGTGTCTCCGCCCGTGCCGATCCCCGGCGGGGTGGCGCTGTTCCAGTTGCGCTCGATCACCGAAGGCAAGCCCACCGATGCCGCCCCGGTCGAGGTGGAATATGCCCGCCTGACCCTGCCCACCGAGAGCGCGGCGCAAATGGCGATGGTGCAGACCAAGGCGCAGACATGCAAGGATATTTACGGCCTCTTGCCGGGTCTGCCCGCCGAGCAACTGGTGGTCGAGAAAGCCGCGATGTCGGCCATTCCCGCCGATACCGGTTTGACGCTGGCCCGCATGGACCCCGGCGAAAGTGTGATCCGTGCGCGTGGAACGGCGCAGGAATTGCTGATGCTGTGCAGCCGTGCGCCGGTCTCGGAAACCCCGGTGGATCGTGAGGGGCTGCGGGTGCGTCTGGTGAACCAGAAGATGGAAAAGATGGCCGATCAGTATCTGGCCCGCCTGAAGGCCGACGCCATCATCCGGACACCGTGATCCCATGGCGGTGCTGGCTCCGATCGCGCTGACCTGCGGCGAGCCCGCAGGTATCGGCCCCGAAATTGCCGTGAAGGCGCGCGCTGTTCTGGGCGAGACCCTGCCGTTTTTCTGGATGGGCGATCCGCGTCATTTGCCCGAGGGGGCTGCGCATCAGGTGATTGCCCGCCCGGCAGAGGCGCTGACTGTGCCTGGAAGCCTGCTCCCAGTGCTGCCGCACCCCTTTGCTGCGCCTGCGACGCCCGGCAAGATCACCTATGCCAATGCGCGCGGTGTGATCGAAGTGATTGCGCGCGCTGTCGATCTGGTGACCAGAGGCGAGGCCTCGGCTATCTGCACCGCACCTTTGCACAAAAAAGCGCTGAAGGATGGCGCGGGTTTCGTGCATCCCGGCCATACCGAGTTTCTGGCCTATCTGGCGCGCGTTGATGATGTGGTGATGATGCTGGCCTCGCCCAAACTGCGTGTGGTGCCGGCCACGATCCATATTCCGCTGGCGGAGGTGCCGCGCGCCCTGACTGCAACCGGGCTGGAGCAGGTGATCCGTATCACCGCCGCCGGGTTGCAGCGCGATTGTGGGCTGGCACGCCCGCGCATCGTGGTGGCCGGGCTGAACCCGCATGCGGGCGAAGGTGGCGCCATGGGGCATGAGGATGCCAGCCTGATTGCTCCTGTTGTGGCAAAACTGGCCGCTCAAGGCTTTGACATTCGCGGGCCGCTCCCGGCCGATACGCTGTTCCATGCCCGTGCGCGCGCGGGATATGATGTGGCGATCTGCATGTATCACGATCAGGCGCTGATCCCGATCAAGACGCTGGATTTTGACGGCGGGGTGAATGTGACGCTGGGCCTGCCCTTCGTGCGGACCTCGCCCGATCATGGCACGGCCTTTGATATCGCGGGCAAGGGCGTGGCGATGCCGGACAGTCTTGTGGCAGCGTTGCGCATGGCGCATGAGATGGCCAGCGCGCGCCAGCGGTAGGCCCCGGGGCGCTGCCCCGGACCCCGGGATATTTGGACCAAGATGAAAGCAGGAGCCGCGAGAATGGCGACGATTGATGGTTTGCCGCCCCTGCGTGAGGTGATCCGGGCGCATGATCTGGTGGCGAAAAAGCAGTTGGGGCAGAACTTCCTGCTGGATCTGAACCTGACCGCCAAGATTGCGCGGCAGGCAGGCGATCTGTCGGGCTGCGATGTGCTGGAGGTGGGGCCCGGCCCCGGCGGCCTCACGCGGGGGCTTTTGGCCG
>CALKAA010000318.1 GCA_937983495.1 uncultured Gemmobacter sp.
GGCGGGACGACTGGGAATAGGAGGACATAAGGGAACCGGAACATGAAAATGATGCAAACAGTGTCAGGCAAAGCCTCCACAAGTGCAACCAGAAACTGAGTGCCTGGGCGCGGCTGACGATACGGCAGCCAGGATGGGCTGTTGCGATCAGGGGTGGCGAAACATTAAATGTTATATTATAACATTAACCCTTGCCGCAATGATACGCCGATCCGCCATGCCCTCCACTTTCCTCCGCCTGCCAGATTGCCGCTTGACGCAAGGCCCGCGCCCCGGCATCTCTGAAGGTGATGGTTCCCGGCCAAGCAAAGCGCGGTCGGGTGAAAAGGGAATACGGTGTGGTGTAGGCAACAGCCGCCAAATCCGTGACTGCCCCCGCAACTGTAAGCGGCGAGCGACCCCCACAGCCACTGAGCCAGCCCCGATGAGGGCAGGCACGGGAAGGCGGGGCAAGCCGAGACCCGCGAGTCAGGAGACCTGCCATCGCAGAAACCAACCGACCCGGGCGGGGTGTCCCGGATGGAGCTTGCGATGAACAGTCTGACACGGCGGCCTCTGGCCGACCTGCCTCTTGCCGACTCACCTCTGGCCGATTTGCAACCGGCCCTCTCTCCGCCGCTTTCCGGGGTTGCCCCTGCGCCAAGGCCGCATCACCAGACCATCCTTGAGCTTGACGGGGTCAGCTGGGGCCCCAAGGGCCGCCCCGACATCCTGTCCGATCTGAACTTCTCTGTGCCCGAGGGGCAGATCCTGGCGATTTGCGGGGCCAATGGCGCGGGCAAATCCTCGCTGCTGCGGCTGATTTACCGCCATCAGGCCCCGCGCCGGGGCACGCTGCGGCTGATGGGCAAGGACATCTGGCTGATGAGCGCGGCCGAGGCCGCCCGCAACCTTGCCGCCGTCTTGCAGGAGCAGCCGACCGATTTCGCCCTGACCGTGCGGCAGATCGTGGCGCTTGGCCGCCTGCCGCATCGCAAGGGCTGGGGCGCGGGCCTCTCCACCCCCGGCGGGGCCGATGCCGCGATCACCGCGGCGGCCATCGCCCGGATGGACCTTGCCGATATGGCCAACCGCCCCTTCGGCACCCTGTCGGGCGGCGAGCGGCAGCGGGTGATGGTGGCGCGGGCGCTGGCGCAACAACCCAAAGTCATCGTGCTGGACGAGCCGACCAACCACCTCGACATCCGGCACCAGTTGGAACTGCTGGCGCTGCTCAAGGGCCTTGGCCTCACCGTCATCGCCACGCTGCACGACCTCACGCTGGCCGCCGAATTTGCCGACCGGGTGCTGATCCTGCATGAGGGGCGCATTCTGGCCGATGGCCCGCCCGATCAGGCGCTGACCGAGGCGCATCTGGCGCAAGCCTTCAATGTGCGCGCCCGGATCGACCGCTCGGGCGCTGCCCCCCGCTTTTCCTTCCATCTGTGATCCCTGCCAGAAAGGCCCCCTGATGCTTCGCCTCTCGCTTGCTGCCGTTTTGCTTTCCGCCTCTGCTGCCATGGCCCAGCCCGTCACCGTCAAAAGCTGCGACCGTGACGTGACTTTTGACGCGCCCCCCACCCGCGCCATTTCCAATGACGTGAACCTGACCGAGATGATGCTGGTTCTGGGCCTGCGCGACCGCATGGTGGGCTATACCGGCATTTCCGGCTGGAAGACGCTGGATGCCGAGATGCGCGAAGGCGTGGCCGAACTGCCCGAGCTTTCGGCCAAATACCCCACCAAGGAAGTGCTGGCCGGGGCCGAGCCGGATTTCTTCTTTGCCGGCTGGAATTACGGCATGAAGGTGGGGGGCGAGGTGACGCCCGACACCCTCGCCCCCTTCGGCATCAAGACCTATGAGTTGACCGAAAGCTGCATCCATATCGGCCCCAAGGCCAAATCCAGCATGGATGACATGTATACCGACATCCTGAACCTTGGCCGCATCTTCGGCACCGAGGCCAAGGCCGAAGGGCTGGTCGCAGGCTGGAAGGCCCGTCTGGCCGAGGTGACGGCGGGCGTGGATCGCAGCGCGCCCCTGCGCGTCTTCGTCTATGACAGTGGCGAGGAGGCCCCCTTCACCGCAGGCGGCTATGCCATGCCGACCGCGCTGATCGAGGCAGCGGGCGGGGTGAACATCATGTCCGATCTCGAAAAAAGCTGGGCCGAAATCGGCTGGGAGCCGGTGATCGAGCGCAACCCGCAAGTGGTGGTGATCGTGAACTACGGCGATGTCACCGCCGAGCAGAAGATCGGTTTCATGAAAACCAACCCCGCCTTTGCCGAAATCGACGCGGTGAAGAACGACCGCTTCGTCGTGCTGGAATATGTCGAGGCGACGCCGGGGCCGCGCAACATCAAGGCGGTGGAGAAGCTCGTCGCCGGGTTCTGGGGGCAGTAAGGCATGACCGGCATTCCCACGGCGTCCCGGCGCATCGGGGCTGGCCTTGGCCTTGCATTGGGGGCGGCGGGGGTGCTGGTGCTTTCCATCGTGCTGGCGGTGTCGGTGGGGGCGGTGGCCATCCCGCCGGCAACCGTCTGGCGCATCGCGCTGGATCAGGTCGCCCCCGGCCTCGTCACGCCGGATTGGAGCCTTGGCCGCGCCAATATCGTCTGGGAAATCCGCTTTCCCCGCGTGATCCTCGCGGGCCTTGTGGGGGCGGGGCTTGGGCTTGTGGGGGGCGCGCTGCAATCGGTGACGCGCAATCCGCTGGCCGATCCGCATCTTTTGGGCATTTCCTCGGGCGGGGCCTTCGGGGCCATCGCAGCGCTTTTGCATACTGGCCTGTTTCTCGGGGCGCTGACCGTGCCGTTCATGGCCTTTGCCGGGGCCTTGCTTGCCACGCTGCTGGTCCTGGGCGTGGCGCGGCTGGCGGGCACCACCAGCGCCGACCGGCTGGTGCTGGCGGGGGTGGCGGTCAGCTTTGTTATCATGGCCGGGGCCAATATCCTGATTTTCATGGGCGATCCGCGCGCCACGCATACGGTGGTGTTCTGGATGCTGGGCGGGCTTGGGTTGGCGCAATGGGGGCACCTGATCTGGCCGCTTGGCGTGCTGCTGCCTTGCGGGGCCTGGCTCTGGGCGCAGGCGGCGCGGCTGAATGCCATGAGCCTGGGCGATGAGACCGCCGCCAGCCTCGGCATCGAGGTCGGGCGCTTTCGCCTGACCGTGTTTGTCGTTTCGGCCCTGATCACCGGTGTTCTGGTGGCGTTTTCCGGTCTCATCGGCTTTGTCGGGCTGATGATGCCGCATCTGGTGCGGCTGGTGGCGGGGGGCGACAATGCCCGCGTCCTGCCGGGGTCTGCGCTGGCGGGGGCGGTGTTTCTGATCTGGGCCGATGCCCTGGCCCGCGTCGCTGTCGCCCCCGAGGATATGCCGATCGGTGTGGTGACCGGGCTGTTTGGCGGGGTGTTCTTCATCTGGATGATGGCCCGGCACCGCCCGTCCTGACCGGCGCATCCGAAGCTGCGCGAGGGCCTCAGCCCGGCACGGCCTGCGCTATCCGCGCGCGGATCAGCGCCAGATCCTGCCGCATGTGCCGGGCCGGATCGGGGCCGAACCACTCCAGCGAGGCCTCGCCCGTGGCAGGTAGCCCCGCAAGGATCGCCGCATAATCCAGCGCCCCGCCGAACAGCGGGCAAATGCCGTCGCGGTTGCCCTGCGGATCATGGATATTCGCCGGGGCAAACACCCCCAGCCTGTCGCGGGCCGTCACCGATTTCAGGTGGAAATGCAGCACATCCCCGGCCAGCCCGGCATAGGCCGCCAGCGGGTCGGCCCCGGCTTCCCAGACATGCAGAGATCGGAAGAGCGTCGTGTAGGGAAAGAGTGTAGATCTCGGTGGTCG
>CALKAA010000319.1 GCA_937983495.1 uncultured Gemmobacter sp.
CGAGATTGGTCAGTGACTGGAGTTCAGACGTGTGCTCTTCCGATCTTGGGCCTCGCGCATGACCGGCTTTTGCGGCTGGTGCTGGGGCTGGTGGCGGCGCTGGTCGCCACCGCTACCGCGCTGGTCGGGCCGCTGGCCTTTCTGGGCCTGATCGTGGCCGGTTTTGCCCATCTGCTCAGCCCCTCGCATCGCCACCGCGTGCTGCTGCCCGTCGCCATGCTGCTGGGCGCGCTGCTGCTGGTGGCGGGGCAAACCCTGTTCGAGCGCGCACTTGGCCTGCAATCCGCCCTCTCGGTGGTGATCGAGGGCTTGGGCGGGCTGTTCTTCCTGTGGCTTTTGCTGAAAGGAAAGCTGCGATGATCGAGGTGTCGCATCTGCATCACCGCATCGGGCGCCAACCCATCCTGCGCGATCTGTCGCTGTGTCTGCCGCGCGGCAAGATCACCGCGCTGATCGGGCCGAATGGCGCGGGCAAATCCACCCTTCTGTCGCTGATCGGGCGGTTGGTGCCCCTGCAACAGGGCCGCATCACCCTGAATGGCGCCGATATCGCCACCACCCCCTCGCGCGATCTGGCGCGGCGCATGGCCATCCTGTCGCAGCACAACGCCCCCGGCAGCCGGTTGCGCGTGGCCGAGCTGGTGGCCTTTGGCCGCTGGCCGCATTCGCAGGGCCGCCCCGCGCCCGAGGATGCAGGCCATGTCGCCGCCGCGTTGGAGGCCATGGGCCTGTCACCCCTCGCCCACCGCTTTCTGGACGAGCTGTCGGGCGGCCAACGCCAACGCGCCTTCATCGCCATGACGCTGGCGCAGGGGGCCGAATGGCTCTTGCTGGATGAACCCCTCGCCGCGCTGGATATGGCCCATGCGCGCGGCGTCATGGCGCAACTGGCGGCGCTGCGCGATGCGGGCAAAAGCGTGGTGGTGGTGCTGCATGACATCAACCATGCGGCGGTCTGGGCCGATCACATCGTGGCGCTGAAAGACGGCGCGCTGGCGGCTGAGGGCCCGCCCGCGCAGCTTTGCACGCCGCAGATTCTGGGCGCACTTTACGATATGCCGCTGCAAGTGATGCAGGTGGCGGGCAAGCCCCTGATCCTGCACCACCTTCCCGGCTGAAGCGCGGCTTTTCCGCCACGCCTTGCGCAGAATTGCCTATCGCGGCTCTGGCCTTTCCGGCCTTCTTCCGCTTATACGCCCCCAGCCAGCCACGCGGTCTTGTCTCAGCCGCATCCGCAAGCGTTTCCCCCCTGAACCCTTGCGAAAGGATGGCACCCGATGCCCCGTCCCCTTCTGCGCGCCCTTCTGGCGGGCGCGGCCCTTCCGGCCCTGACCTCTGTTCCCCTGTGGGCGCAGGAAACCCAGCTTGACCCGGTGATCCTGCAATCTGCCAGCGAGGAACCCGGCGAGGCCGCAGGCTCCACCACGCTCACCGAGGAGGAGATCGAGGCCGCCAGCACCGGCACCCTCTCCGATCTGTTCCGCGCCACGCCGGAGGTGACGGTGGGCGGCGGCATGGCCGTGACCGAAAAGGTGTTCGTCAACGGCGTGGATCAGCAGCAACTGGCCGTCAGCGTCGATGGCGTGGCGCAGAACAACCGGCTGTTCCACCATGTCGGCACCAATGTCGTCGATCCGGGCCTGTTGAAGGCGGTCGAGGTCGATGCGGGCGTGGCCCCTGCCGATGCCGGTCCCGGCGCATTGGGCGGCGCGCTCCGGTTCGAGACCAAGGACGCCCGCGATCTGCTGGCCGAAGGCCGCAGCTTCGGCGGCAAGCTGACTCTTGGCTTTGTCGATAATGGCGATACCGCCAGCACGGCGCTGACGCTTTACGGCGCGCAAGGCCCGGTCGATGCGCTGCTTTATGTCAAGCGCGCCACGGGTGACGCCTATGAAGATGGCGATGGCAGCGTGATCAACGGCACGGGTGCCGATCTGTCCTCGGGCATGATCAAGGTGGGCGCCGAGGCGAATGGCTGGCGGGCCGAATATTCCGCCATGAAGGTGCAGGACGAGGCCCTGCGCCCCTACCGCGCCAACCTGGGCGGTGTGATCGGCGGCGCGCCCGTGCCCGAACTGCGTCTTTATGGCGTGGAGCAAACCACCCAGTCGCTCACCTTCTCGCGCGTTGATGGCGAAGGCATGATCGACCCCGAGCTGCAAATCGCCCATTCCGGCACCAAGCTGAACATTCCGGTGCCCTATGGCAGCAATGGCGAGGCCGATGCGCTTTCGGTGACCGCCAAGAACACCTTCCACTTTGACAACGGCCTGAAACTCACCGCCGGTCTGGATTATCAGGACCGCGAAGGCAGCTATGCCGAGCCGGGTTATTTCGTGTCGGAAGCGGTGAAGAACACCGGCCTGTTCGTGCAGGGGCGCGGCACGGTGGGGCAGGTCGATTATTCGGCCGGTCTGCGCTATGACTGGAACCGCTTCGACGGCGTGAACGGCCAGGAGATCAACAGCAATGGCGCCAGCGCCAATGCCTCGGCCAGCTGGCACGCCACCGAGGCGCTGTCCTTCAATGCCGGTTTCGCCAATGCTTTCGGCGGTTTGGCGCTGGCCAATACCTTTGACATGTATCGCTTCTCGGCTGACGGGGCTTATGACGCGCTGACATCTTCGCGCGCCAGAAATGCCGTGCTGGGCACGCAATGGCAGCAGAACGGCATCACGCTGGGTGCCGAGATCTTCCATACCGAGATCGACAATGTGCGCACCAAGGCCGCCACGGCGGAACTGGTCAGCAAGGGCTATCGCCTGTCTGCGGGCTATGAATGGCAGGCCGGTCACGCCATGCTGCGCTTTGCCGATGCCGATGTGTCGCTGAACGGCGCCGGGGCCTCGACCTATGACCTGCTGGACCTTGGCACCCCTCCCGGCCGCCTGCTGTCGCTGGAAGTCAGCCATGAGGTCAGCCCCGGTCTGACCATGGGCGGCGTGGTGCAGAAGGCCTTTGACCTCAGCCATCAGGGCAGCGACACCGATACCGATTTCAAAGGCTATACCACCGTTGACATCTTTGCCGAATACCAGCCCGCCAACATGGACAATCTGGTGATCCGTGCCGAGGTGACCAACCTGTTCGATCGGGCCTATGTCGATCGCGCCAGCTATGGCGGCGATTACAGCAGCGTGATCGGCCAGCAAGAGCCGGGCCGGGCGATTGCCCTGACGATGAATTACACGTTCTGATGTGTCGGGCTGATCCCTCGGCACAGGTGTTCACACATGCGAAGGGCGGCCCTTGGGCCGCCCTTTTGCCTTGGCTGGCATGCGTTACTCCGCCGCCCAGACCAGCGCCGCCGGGTTTTCGCGGTGGGCAAAACGCAGCAAGTGCCGCTCCAGCACATCGGCCAGCATGGCGGCATCCTCCGCCGTCGCGGCCTCCACGCTCAGCGCAATGCCATCCGCTTGCGGCACCAACCGCCCCTCGCCCGCGTCAAAGCGCAGCGAGGCGGCCTCGCCGGTGATCTCCACCGGAATCTTGTGGCCGAAATGCTTGGCCATGGTCGCCACATATTGCGCGGCGTGATCGGTCGGAAAATGGGCAATCTGCCGCATCGGAACCCTGTTCTCTTGGGGCGGGAAGGCATCCCGCAGGTGAAAGCAAGGCTGGCAATGGGCTGTCAAGGCCCTGGGGCTGGCAGGGCCTTGCTACCGCGCGGCCCCGCCCCCGTCAAATCAAGGAGGCGTCAAATCAAGCCCCTTCCGAGGACCGCGCCCAAAGGTTGATGTCTTCCTCCGCCGCGATGCGGTCGATCTCGGCCAGTTCGGCGGCGGTGAAGGCCAGATTGCCCACCGCGCCCGCGCAATCCACCACCTGCTCGGGCTTGGAGGCCCCGATCAGTGCCGTGGTGATGCCGCCATCACGCAAGACCCAGGCAATCGCCATCTGCGCCAGCGTCTGCCCGCGCGCCTGCGCCAGCGCATCCAGCGCCCGCACGCTTTCCAAGGCACGCGGCGTGATCGTCTCGGGCGCAAGGCTCTTGCCCTGCGCGGCACGGCTGCCCTGAGGAATGCCGTTCAGGTATTTCTTGGTCAAAATCCCCTGCGCCAGCGGCGTGAAGGCAATCGACCCCACGCCCAGCTCGGCCAGCGTGTCTTTCAGCCCGTCCCGCTCCACCCAGCGGTTCAGCATGTTGTAACTCGGCTGATGGATCAGCAGCGGCGTCCCCATCTCGCGCAGGATCGCCACGGCCTCGCGGGTGCGGGCCGAATTATAGCTGGAAATCCCGATATAGAGCGCCCGCCCCGAGCGCACGATGTGATCCAGCGCGCCCATGGTTTCTTCCAGCGGGGTTTCCGGGTCAAAGCGGTGCGAATAGAAGATATCGACGTAATCCAGCCCCATGCGCTTCAGCGACTGGTCGCAAGAGGCGATCAGATATTTCCGGCTGCCCCATTCGCCATAGGGCCCCGGCCACATGTCGTAACCGGCCTTGCTGCTGATGATCAGCTCATCGCGATGCCGCGCGAAATCCTGTTGCAGGATCTGGCCAAAGGCCTCCTCGGCGCTGCCAAAGGGCGGGCCATAATTGTTGGCCAGATCGAAATGGGTGATGCCATGGTCAAAGGCGGTCTGGCAGATGGCGCGTTTCACCGCATGGGGGGTGTCCTCGCCGAAATTATGCCACAGGCCTAGGCTGATGGCGGGCAGTTTCAGCCCCGAATGGCCGCAGCGGCGATAGACCATACGGTCATAACGGCTTTCCGACGGGGTATAGGTCTTGGGGAATTGGCGCATCCGGCCCTCCTGTTCTACGCGGGGATGGTAGCGCAAACGCGAGTAGGTGCAATGGGCAGCAAGGGCTTGCCGATCCTCGCAATCCGCGCAACCCTGCGGGCCGGATGGAGGAGGGGCCAGATGATCCGGCATATCGTGGCGCTGCGCTTTCGCGCAGAGGTGACCGAGGCGGAAAAGCAGCAGCTATACGCCGGGCTTGCAGCCCTGCGCGGCCATCTGGAGGGGATGGAGGATTTTCGCAGCTTCGCCAATCTCTCGCCTGAAACGGCGGTGGTGCAGGGCTTCCGCGATCTGTTTTGGTGCGATTTCCGCGATGCGGCCGCGCGCGATGCCTATCTGGCCGATCCGGCGCATCAGGCGCTGGGTGCCCGGCTGGTGGCGGCGGCCGATGGCGGGCTGGCGGGTATCCTCGTGGTGGATGTCGCGCTGTGATGCCCGCTGACCGCGCCTTCCTCA
>CALKAA010000320.1 GCA_937983495.1 uncultured Gemmobacter sp.
ACCACCGAGATCTACACTCTTTCCCTACACGACGCTCTTCCGATCTGGGGCGGGCGGCCAAGCCCGTAGGCGGCCAGAAAATCGGCCTCGGTCTCTGCATCGGCGGGCGGCAGGCGGGAGATGCCGTCCTGCACCAACCGGGACCAGGCGCGTAATTGCGGGAGATCGAAATAATGATCGCTGAACAGATGGGCATAGGCCAGTTGGCGCCCCGAGACGGGCATCTGGCCACAGGTCGTGCAGGTCGTCAGGCAGCCGAATTTCATCGCGCCGCAGCGCGTGCAGATGGCATGGGTCATGCGGGGAGCCCTATACAGTTGGGATGGACCCAATCTAGCAGAAATGCGGCGCAAAGGCAAAGGATGCAGCCGGTTTTTGTTGGGTTTATATGTAGCTTTATCAATGGGTTGAAAGAAAATTTCGGGCCTTTTGGGGGGAGGGTGACATGAAGGGAAAGCTGCACATCGCGGTGTTTCTGGCACCGGCGGTGCTGGTTTACACGGCCATCATGATTGTGCCGCTGTTTGGCACGCTGAACCTGTCGCTGTTCAATCTGGACGCGGCAAAAGAGCGGGTTTTTGTGGGCTTGGCGAATTTTGCCACGCTGTTTGGCGACCCGCGCTGGTCTGACAGTTTCTGGAACGCGCTTGGCAACAATGCCTGGTTCTTTGTGGTGCATATGCTGGTGCAGAACCCCATTGGCATTGCGCTGGCGGCCATTCTCTCATCGCCGCGGCTGCGGTTCGCCGCGTTCTATCGCACCGCGATTTTCATTCCGACGATCCTCAGCTTCGTGATTGTGGGGTTTGTGTGGAAGCTGATCCTGTCGCCCATCTGGGGCATCGCGCCGGGGATGCTGGATGCGGTGGGCCTCAAGGCGCTGTTTGCGCCCTGGCTGGGCAAGGAGGAATATGCGCTGACCACGCTGGCGCTGATCTCGGTCTGGCAATTCGTGGGCATCCCGATGATGCTGATCTATGCGGCGCTGCTGTCGATCCCGGATGAGGTGATCGAGGCGGCCGAGATGGATGGCGTGACCGGCTGGTCGCAGTTCTGGAAGATCAAGCTGCCGCTGATCCTGCCCTCTATCGGCATCATCTCGATCCTGACATTTGTCGGCAATTTCAACGCCTTCGACCTGATCTATGTGGCGCAGGGTGCGCTGGCCGGGCCGAATTTCTCCACCGATATTCTGGGCACTTTCCTCTATCGCACCTTCTTTGGCTTCCAGCTGCAACTGGGCGACCCGCATATGGGGGCGACGATTGCGACGGCGATGTTCTTCATCATCCTGATCGGGGTCTGTGTCTACCTTTTCGCCATCCAGACGCGGCTGCGTCGCTATCAGTTCTGAGGAGGATGCCATGAGCCAAGCGAGACGCTCCATCGCCCGCAGCATCGCCGCCCATGGTGTGCTGATCCTCTGGACGGTGATTGCCCTGTTTCCGGTCTTTGTGACCGTGGTGAACAGTTTCAAATCTCGGAAGGCGATCTTTGCCGAGCCGCTGGCCCTACCGGGACCGGAGAGCTTTGACCTCGTGGGCTATGCCACGGTGTTGAAGCAGGGCGATTTCTTCCAGTATTTCCTCAATTCGATGACGGTCACGGTGGGCAGCTTGTTCTTCGTGCTGCTGTTCGGGGCCATGGCGGCCTTTGCCCTGTCGGAATATCGCTTTCGCGGCAATGGCTTGATGGGGCTTTACCTCGCGCTTGGGATCATGATCCCGATCCGGCTGGGCACGGTGGCGATTTTGCAACTGATGGTGGCGAGCGGGCTGGTGAACACGCTGACGGCCTTGGTGCTGGTCTATACCGCGCAGGGGCTGCCGCTGGCGGTGTTCATCCTGTCGGAGTTCATGCGCAACGTCTCGGCCGATCTGAAAAACGCCGGACGGATAGATGGGTTGAGCGAATATACCATATTTTTCAAGCTGGTATTGCCGCTGGTCCGGCCCGCCATGGCGACGGTGGCGGTGTTTACCCTGATCCCGATCTGGAACGATCTGTGGTTCCCGCTGATCCTGGCGCCGTCGGAAGCCACCAAGACCATCACTTTGGGCAGCCAGGTGTTCATCGGGCAGTTCGTCACCAATTGGAACGCGGTTCTGGCGGCGCTGAGCCTCGCCATCGTGCCGGTTCTGATCCTGTATCTGATTTTCTCACGCCAGTTGATCCGTGGCATTACCGCAGGAGCCGTGAAATGAAAAAGAGCCGTGTTATCCGTCTGTTAGGCCCCGCAGATACCCATGTTGCGCCCATTGAGGCCCCCGAATTCGAGCTGTGCGCAGCGGTGGATCCGCAGCAGAGCGAGAGCCTGAAACCGGGGGTGGTGCCGGTTTACCGTGATGTGCTGGTGGCGCTGCGGCGCACCAAGGTCAGCACGGTGGTCTATGGCAATGTCTATATCGACATCAATGGCTGCGACAGCATTCGCAGCGCGATGGGGGCGTGATGGCGATCCGGGTTCTGGTGGCGGGTTTGGGCAATATGGGGCGCAGTCATGCGCTGGCCTATCATGCCGATCCGGCCTTTGAACTGGTCGGGCTGGTCAATCGCTCGGCGGTGGATTTGCCAGAGGAATTAAAGGCTTATCCTCTGTTTGCTGATTATGCGACGGCACTGGCGGCGGTGAAACCTGATCTGGTTTGTGTCGCCACCTATTCCGACAGCCATGCCGATTACGCGGTGGCGGCGATGGAGGCAGGCGCGCATGTCTTTGTGGAAAAGCCCTTGGCCACAACGGTGGCCGATGCAAGGCGGGTGGTGGACTGTGCCACGCGGCTGGGGCGCAAGCTGATGGTGGGCTATATCTTGCGGCATCATCCCAGTTGGCAACGACTTATAGCAGAGGCGCGGGCTTTGGGCGGGCCTTATGTGTTCCGCCTGAACCTGAACCAGCAATCCAGCGGCCCCACTTGGGAGGTGCATAAGGCCCTGATGCAGACCACGCCGCCCATCGTGGATTGCGGGGTGCATTATGTGGATGTGATGTGCCAGATCACCGATGCGGCACCGGTTGAGGTGCGCGGCATGGGGCTGCGCCTGTCAGACGAAATCGCGCCAACTATGTATAATTACGGGCATTTTCAGGTGCTGTTCGCCGATGGAAGCTGTGGCTGGTATGAGGCGGGCTGGGGGCCGATGATGTCGGATACCGCGTTTTTCGTGAAGGACGTGGTCAGTCCGCGCGGCGCGGTTTCGATCCGCATGGCCGAAGGCGCGCGCTCGGATGACATTGATACGCATACGAAAACCAGCACGCTGCGGGTGCATCGGGCGGGGATCGGGCATGAGGATCTGTCGATGGCGGAGGAGCCGGACCATCAGGGTCTGTGCGACCGCGAGCAGGCTTTTGTGGCGCGGGCGATCACCGAAAACCTCGATCTGACCCGCCATATGTCTGACGCCGTGACCTCGCTGGCCATCTGTCTGGCGGCGGATGAGAGCGTGCGGTCGGGCCAACCCGTTAAATTGCAAGGATAATCTGTCATGGGCGCTTTGACGCTTTCCAAAGTTACCAAATCCTTCGGCACGACCGATGTCATCAAGGGCGTGGACCTGCGGGTGGAGGATGGCGAGTTCTGCGTGTTTGTCGGGCCCTCGGGCTGCGGCAAGTCTACGCTGCTGCGGATGATTGCCGGGCTGGAGGATGTGACCGGCGGCGATGTGGCGATTGATGGGGTGCGGATCAACGATCTGGCCCCAGCGAAGCGCGAAATTTCCATGGTTTTTCAAAGCTATGCGCTGTATCCGCATCTGACGGTGCGCGACAATATGGGGCTGGCGTTGAAGCAGGCCGGGGTGCCCAAGGCGGAGATTCAGGCGGCGACCGACAAGGCGGCGGCGATGCTGAGCCTTGGGCCGTTGATGGCGCGGCGCCCGGCGGAGCTGTCGGGCGGGCAGCGGCAGCGGGTGGCGATCGGGCGGGCGATCGTGCGCCGGCCGAAATTGTTCTTGTTTGACGAGCCCTTATCCAATCTGGATGCCGCGCTGCGGGTGCAGACGCGGATCGAGATTGCCCGGCTGCACCGGGACTTGGGGGCCACGATGATCTATGTGACACATGATCAGGTAGAGGCCATGACCCTGGCCGACAAGATCGTGGTGTTGCGGGCCGGGCGGGTGGAGCAGGTGGGCCGCCCGATGGACCTGTATAACGACCCCGACAACACCTTTGTTGCGGGCTTTATCGGCAGCCCGCAGATGAATTTCCTGAAGGCAGGCGCGCTTGGCCTGCGGTCGGATACGCTGGGGATCAGGCCGGAACATCTTGAGATTTCAAGGGCTTCCGGCCTGATCGCGGGCCGGGTGAGCCATGTGGAGAAGCTGGGCGGCGAAACGCTGGTCTATGTGAATACCGACACGCAGGGCCTTTTGACGGTGCGGCTGTTCGGCGAGCATGATTTCGCGGTGGAGGAGGCGGTGCATCTGACCCCCGATCAGGCGCGCGCCTTCCATTTTGACGCGGCCGGGCTGCGGATCAGAGGGTAACGGCAGCTACAGTTTGGCCTGCAAACTGTAACCGCCTATACGCTTTCCCCGCTTTGGGCGCGCAAAGTGTAATGGCCTATACGCTTTGGCGGCTGGCTCAGGGCGTGATCATCTGCACACCGGGCAAAGTGGCGACATAGGCCAGATCGCGCTCGTAGGTTTCGGTCAGGCGGGCGACGGTTTCGGCGGTCCAGCCGGGGATCTCGATCTCGGTTTCCAGCCGGGCGGCTTCGGCGAATTTGTCGAGGAAGGCGGAGACGATGCGGCGGCGCTGGCTGGGGGTTTGCGGCGGGTGGGTTTCCAGATAGGCCCCCATCCGGCGCAGGCCGTCGGCGGTCATCAGCCCGGCCAGCAAGTCGTCTGCCCCATTGAGCGCCAGGCCATCGGCATGATCGGCCACGGCCTGCAAGACCTCGGGCCAGATCAGCGGCGTGTCCTCATCGGCCCAGACGGTGAGCGGCACGCCGGGGTTGCGCTCCAGCAGGTTGAGGATGAGGTCGGACCAGCGCAGGTCGAGCGGGTCGGTGCCCTCGATGAATTCGGCCCAGGGGCGGCCACGCTGTTTGCGCAGCAGGTCGGGCAGGAAGGTGGCGGGGTTGCGCAGGCCGATGAAGAATTCGGCCTCGATCTCGGGGAAGATGTTGCAGATGGCGCGCATGCGGTCGCCGCCGGTGCGGTAAAGCTGGCCCTTCACCGCCCAGGCCGGGAAGGCGAGGAAGTTTTCCCAGGAGAGGACGAGGCGGTCTGCCACCTCGGCATCCATGATCTGATCCAGCACGATGGCCTGGGTTTCGGTGGGGGCGACGCGGCCCTTGAGCTGGATGGCGGTATCGCGGATCAGGTTGCGGTAACGCTCGGGCGCGGGCACCTCGATGCCCTGTTCGGCCAGCGCGTCGGCATTGCGGTGGAGCGTGCGCACCAGCCGGTCTTCATCGGTGCAATGCACGCCGAGGTGATATGCGATGCGCATGGATAGCCTGCCTGTTCGCCGTTACGGTCTTTGGGGCGACTATACGGGGTTTTGCAGGAAATCATAGGCTGGAGAAAAGGGGGGGCGTGGTTCGGGCGGATCAGGAAACGCAGCGCGTTTCCCCGCCCGTGTCGGAACGTGGCGGCAAGACCGTTTCGGCAGCGGATCGAGAGGCCAGAGCCCGCCCGGTGGG
>CALKAA010000321.1 GCA_937983495.1 uncultured Gemmobacter sp.
GGGCCTTCGCCCTTCGCGCTGTTCGCCGCCTGGCCCAGCCGTCAGGGCGGTTTTGCCCAGACCCGCTTTGTTGATGCCGCCGGGCCGGGCCGCTTGCCCGTGGCCGAGGTTCTGGGCTTGCGCGACTATATGGCGATGGGGCGGCAGCCCGAACGCAGCGAGGATTACACCCGCACCCATGCCGCCATCGTGGCCGCCGGACCCGCGGGCAGCGACCGCGCGGCATTGGAAGCCTCGCTGGGCCTGACGGTCGTGCAACTGGATCGGGTGCTGATCTGGCTGTTGAAATATGGCTTCATCCGCCGCCAGCGCGCCGATGAGGCCCAGACATCACAGGCTCAGTCGCGGAAGTAACGGCTTTCGCGGATCTGTTCCCAGGCCCAGACCACCTCTTGCAGCCGCGTCTCATCGTCGCGGTTGCCGCCATTCATGTCGGGGTGCAGATCCTTGACCATGGATTTGTATTGCTTGCGGATTTCGGTCCGGGTCCAGGTGTCGCGCGCATCCAGGATCTCCAGCGCCTTGCGCTCGGTCGAGGGCAGCTTGCGGGTGACATGGCTTTGCACCTTGCCGGGGTTCTGGGTGGCCTTCTCGCCCAGCAGACCCATCGGGTCTTCCACGCCCAAACGCGCCCATGCCCGGCCATCATCCTTCTGGCTGAACGGCTTGGTCTCGCGCTCCCACACCCGGGCCTTGTCGAGGAATTTCTGGAATTCCTCATCCGAGGTGCCGTTGAAGAAGTTCCATTTCAGATTGTATTCGCGGACATGATCCTTGCAGAACCAGAAGAATTCATCCAGCAAATCCGGCGATTTCGGCGCGCGATACAGCCCCGGTTCGCTGCAACCGGGGAATTCGCATTGCTTCTGCGAGGTTTCAAACGCCCCCGACATGCCCCGACGCACCGTCTTGCGACGCTTCTTGTCCGAGGAGACGCGAATATCGAATTCGAACGGAGGTTTCGTCATGGCAGGCCTTTCAGACTCGGGGCACCAACATTAAAGCATTGGGTGGCGGCGTGAAGGGGGCAGCGACAAAAATGACTGTGAAAGACGAGATTTTTCAGCGACTGACCGAGGCGTTCAAGCCGGAAGTTCTGGAAATACAGGATGATAGCGAGAAACATCGTGGCCATGGCGGCTGGCGCGAGGGGGGAGAAACGCATTTCAACGTGACGATCCGCGCAGCAGAGCTTGCGGGCATGAGCCGGGTGGCGCGTCACCGTGCCGTTCACAAGGCGCTTGGCGATCTGACCACGCGCATTCACGCGCTGGCGCTGGACATCGGCTGACCCCCATGTCGTGCGGTGCGCCGGTAACCGGCTGGCATCGCGCAGACGCAGGGCCGGGGGGGCGGCGGGCAAACTCAGCCACACGCATCCGATCAGCATTCAAGCATCTGCGCCATGCACGCATTCAATGACGGGCAGACGGCCGCAGATTTGAAGTATCCCTCACAGAACGCGCAGAGACCATATGGACACCTGCCGCGTCTGAAGCCAGAAGTGCGCCGGCTTCGCCAATGGGGGCCGCTGCAACTTCAGCAGGGCATTGCGAATGGATTTAAAAAACGCATGCAAACTCAACATTTGCAGCGAGCCAGTTGCTTTCAGTTTAGGAAGATGGAGGCGGGTACCGCCGCCGCTATGCTGTCGTGTCTTGTCGCGCCTTGTTGCAATTAATCGTTTGAAAGCAATGCCCTGATGAATTTTCGTGTCGGTTTGACGTGCGCCACGTTGCATGCTGAGGCATTGAAGTCTATCTCTTTTGATAGGTTGGATGGAGGGTTGGGTTTGCCATGCCGAAGCGTACCAAGGTGCTATCTGCGCTAGAGGTCAGGCGGCTCCCGGATGGGGTGCATGCCGTTGGCGGGGTTGCGGGGCTTTGCTTGCAAGTCGTCGGCCCCGCCCGCTCGTGGATCTTGCGCTCAGTTGTTGGCACCCGGCGACGGCACATCGGTTTGGGCGCTTTCCCGGAAGTTTCGCTGGCAATAGCACGAGAGAAGGCGGCAAGCGCTCGCGAATTGATCCGGCAGGGGATTGACCCTGTGGAGCAACGTAAGGCGGCAAAGTCAGCCCTATTAGCAGATCAGAAGCGGGGGCTTTTGTTTTCGCAAGCAGTGGACCTGTTTGCCCCCGTGAAGGCGGCTGAGCTTTCAGAAGGGAAGTATCGTGATCAGTGGAGGGCGACAGTTGACGCGTATGCGATCCCCGAGCTGGGTACGATGCTGGTTCAAGATATTACGTTGCAGGATATCCTTCGTGTGCTCGAACCCATTTGGGGCGAAAAAACCGTAACCGCTGATAAGTTGCGCCGTAAGCTGAATGAAATCCTCGATTACTGCACGGTGAAAGGGCATCGTACTGGACCCAATCCGGCGCGTTGGGAGGGCAATCTCTTATTCGCTCTCGCATCACCAACAGGTGTCGGCGGCCAAGAAAATTACCCCGCGCTACAATTGAAAGACCTGCCGCGCTTCTGGGCTGCGCTCTCCGCTCGCGAGGGTATGGGGGCTGCCGCGCTCCGCTTCCAAACGCTTACGGCAACCCGTGCAGGAGCAATCCGGTTTATGTCTTGGTCAGAAGTCGATTTCGAAAACAGGGTGTGGACCGTACAGCCGGGCCGCACGTCCGCAAAGATCGGTCGCCGCGATGGACCCAAGCGTGTTCCGCTGACTGACGACATGGTGAAGTTGCTCACAGCTCTGCCACGTCAGCCACAACTTCCAAACCAGTCGCAAGCTGATCTTGTTTTTTGGGCTCCTCGCGGCGGTGCACTTTCTGATGCCACGCTCGGAAAAGTGATGCGCGTGATCCACGAGGCTGAATTGAAGGCCGGTGGAACCGGATTCGTTGACGCGAAGACTGGCGAAGCTGCTGTCCCGCATGGAACACGAAGCGCATTCAAGGTTTGGGCATCGGAACAAACGGACTATGACTGGGATTTGTCGGAGGCGGCGCTTTGGCACAAGCTGGGCAACAAAGTCGAGCGCGCTTATGCGCGGACGGATGTGCTGGAAAAGCGACGCGCCATGATGGCCGATTGGGGGGAGTACCTCACAAGAGGCGCAAAGAGCGACAGTTTTGCGGTGGAATGAGCAAAGTGACCAACCATTTCCCAATGGGCTGCTTGAGGCCAAGTGATTGCGATGGTGCACCATGTTATCGCTGTGCGGTGGACTTTGCTCTTGCTTCGCTGATCAACAACCCCGACTGCGAATGCATCGTGACTGGGCGCAAGCCCTGTGGCAATCTATGTGGAGCATTAAGGCCTCAATGGGAGCGGGCTTTCCGCCGTTGCGACCCCTCAAACAAAGAATGGGGCCATAATCGCCTAGGAACAAAGGGCATAGTCTACCGGAGATATGAGGTTGACGATGCTGGCATTCCTGTAGAGCGCGTTTCAAATGCACAACATGAAACATGTTCAGTCGAGTCCCCAATTGTTTCTGTTGCGTACATTGGAAAGCAGGACCCAGAAGCCGCAGCGTGCGAACTCTTCCCGCACCTGAGCGACGATCCAATTTCCTTCGATGCCGCCTGCATTCTCGTCGCTCGGGAAGTGGAGGCTGGACGGGTGGTCCCAGAAGCTTTGCGTCAGTGGAGTGCTGACTATCTGATGGGCAAAGTCAAAAGGCCCGCGAAAAAGGGAAAAATCTCTGGCGCAACTTTGACCCGAGACAGGCTCATCTGCGAGCTGATCGAAGAAATTGTTGATGTGCTGGGGCTTCGTCCGACTGCCTCAGACCGCACTGATGGGGCAAGCGCGTGCCATGCTGTTGCTGCGGCATTCGTAAAGCTGGGGCTTTTGCCGCAAGGATATGAGGCCATGAGCAAGATTTGGAAAAAGCGGAAAATGCTCAGATCGTTTTGCAGCGATCAAGATTGGTAAAATCAAGAGCGAGAAGATACGAGCGACACCACGCGCAGGGAGCGCGACTATTGCATCAGCGTTCCCAACGTAAGGTTCTCTGATGCAAACCGTTTATCTAACAGACGTGCAAGTGGCCGCCAGATATGGTGTCCACCGCGCTACTCCGTGGCGCTGGGTCAAGACTGACCTAAGCTTTCCGAAACCCGTTAAACTTTCCGCGCAGTGTTCGCGCTGGAGGCTATCCGACATCGAAGCGTGGGAGATGCTCCGCTCGCAGGGTCGTAAGCCATGAATATCTTAAAACAAAAATGTCAGCCGGGGTCGCGTGTAGCGGCCCCGGTTTTAGGTCCATTGCTGGTGGTTCCCGCACATCCCGCAACCGCCACCCCCTCCGAAAACGCCGATCTGCGGAGAACGCCCATATATAAGGCCCGCGCGGTTCTATCGCCGTATGACGGGATTACGGGCAAGGTGTCGGACGCTCTGCCGATTGGCACGCAAGCCAAGTTCATCGCAGCAGCACAAGCCGCGGCGCAGAATGGTACGGCGTTGAACCTCCTGCTCACACTGCGCTGGAGCAGCCTATTCTGCGCGGGTGATGCCCTCTGGATGCGTTGCCTGCCGATCCCCGAGCGCATTGACGCTTTGCATGAGCGTCTGCGGAAGTGGCTGGATTATCGCCGGGTGCTGCCCCTTTACATCTGGGTCCGGGAGGCTGCCGGGCCGGAACATGAACATCTGCACACCGCGCTGCACCTGCCTGAGCGCCATCGCACAGACTTCATCCGCTACATCGCGCATCTGACCGAAGAGCCGAGCGGCCGCCACTGCCGCACGAAGAGTGAGGGCGAAATTGCACGGGGTGAGCTGGGCTCCTGGCACATCGCTTGCGATACACAGCCGCAGCGGAAGGGGTTTTGCCTTGCGGCCTATCTTGGCAAGGGCGAACCCTCGCAAGTCCTGTTCCGGGGCAAACCGCGCAACAACGCCAAAAAGCCCGTCCGCGGCCAAAGCTTCGGGGGGCGCGAGCCTGATGGCAAATATGACGCCGCACAAGGCACGATCACAGGGACGCTGCACCGCGTGAAGCGGTTTCACATCGCAAAGACGCTGACGGCATTAGCTCTTGTCCATAAGGCGATTGCGCCCAACCCCTGAACACTGCTTCCGATCCATGCTGCGTCTTGGAGAGAATGAGACATAGGGACAGGATGCTCCGATCCAGCAGGCATCCTGTCCCTTTTTGCCACCCAGTTTTGCAGATTGCACCGGGCGTCATTTAAGGAAGAGGTATCAGGCAGCCGCCAAGGCCCGTACTGCCCAAAGCTCGCCGAGGTTTACTTGGTCATCTCGGCCAGCAAGGCTTCGGCCTGGGCCAGAACGCCCCGGACTGCCGCATCTTCCAGATTGGGCGGGTATCCGTATTTCCGCAGGATGCGTTTCACCAGAACGCGCAGCTTCGCGCGGGCGCTGTCGCGATGGGCCCAATCTACCGTGACATTCGCTCGCAACCCGACCAGCAGCTCATGCGCGATGACCTTCAGCTTGTCATTGCCCAGCACGTCCACCGCGCTTTGGTTGTCGGCCAGTGCATCGTAGAAAGCGATTTCCTCGGGCGTCAGGCCGGTTTCTTCGCCACGGTTTCGGGCCTCACGCAGGTCTTTGGCCAATCCGATCAAGGTTTGCAGCACTTCAACCGTGCTGATGGCATTGGTGTGATAGCGGGCAATCGCATCTTCCAGCCGCTCCGAGAACTTGCGGGTCTCGATCACGTTCGAGCG
>CALKAA010000322.1 GCA_937983495.1 uncultured Gemmobacter sp.
AGCCGGCCGACAAGGCAGCCCCCGCCATGCCCGGCGGCGGCGGCATGGGCGGCATGGATTTCTGATCCAAGCCTCTCACGGTTTCGGGAAAGGGCACCTTCGGGTGCCCTTTTTCATTGCGACTCGGCCCATCCGCGCGCGAGGGTGGTGGCAATCGGGTGATGAGGTGACGCGTGCAGTTGTTCAAATGTGGCTCTTGCGGGCAGGTTCTGCATTTCGAGAATACGGTCTGTCTGGGCTGCGGCCAGCAGGTTGGCTTTGACCCGGAGGCGGGCGCGATGCTGGCGCTGCGGCCCGAGGGGGCGGTGTGGGTCAGCGACAGCCTGCCGGGGCAGCTTTTGCGCTTTTGCGAGAATTGGGAGCGGAGCGGCTGCAACTGGGTATTGCCCGAGGGCGCGGGCAGTCTGTGCCGGGCCTGCGCGCATAACCGCACGGTGCCGGACCTGTCAGACCCTGACAATCACGCGCGCTGGCAGAAGGTGGAGGTGGCGAAGCGCCGCCTGATCCATGGGCTGATGCGGCTGGGCCTGCCCCTGCCGCTGCCGGGCAGTGGTCACGCGCAGCCCCTGATGTTTGATTTCCTCGCGCCCGAGGATCAGGCCGCCCCGGTGATGACCGGCCATGCCACGGGGCTGGTCACGCTGTCGCTGGCCGAGGCCGATGACGCGGCGCGCGAGGCGGTGCGCATGCAGATGGGCGAGCCTTACCGCACGCTGCTGGGGCATTTTCGCCATGAGATCGGGCATTATTACTGGGATATCCTGATCCGCGATGATGCGGCGCGGCTGGCCGGGTTTCGCGCGGTGTTTGGCGATGAAACCGCGATTTCCTATGGCGATGCGTTGCAGCGGCATTACAAGTGCGGCGCGCCGGCGGGCTGGGAAGGCGCTTTCGTCAGCGCCTATGCCACCATGCATCCGTGGGAGGATTGGGCGGAAACCTGGGCGCATTACCTGCATATCGTCGATACGCTGGATACGGCGGCGAGTTTCGGGCTTTCCACCGATCCGGGGGTGGATGCGGGCGAATTGTCGGCGGAGATCGACTTTGACCCTTACCGCAGCCGCAGTTTCGAGCGGATTCTGGGGGCCTGGACCCCGCTTTGCGTGGCGCTGAATGCCCTGAACCGGGCGATGGGGCAGCCGGATGCCTATCCGTTTCTGATGCCGGGGCCGGTGCAGGGCAAGCTGCGTTTCATTCACGATCTGCTGCGCGGGGCGGGGGCATGAGCCTGTCGGGGATCAGGGCGCATCCTCTCGGCGCAGCATCTGTGGCAGGGCATCGACATAGGCCCCCGGCAGATCGGGCGACGCTGCCCCGCGCCGCACCAGTTCGTCCAATGCGAACAGCGCAAGGGAATGGCTGTTGATCACCGAGGCCGCCAGAAGCGCCAGATGGTTCAATTGCGAGACGGTATAGGCCGCAAGCCGGGAGAGATCGCGGATATACACGCCGTCCCCGTCAATCAACTGATCCGCAACGCGCCGCCGGTTGAGCCGTGCCAGTTGCGAATTGGCCAGAGGGCTGGATTTGTTGGACAGGAATTTGTGCAGCTCAAACCCTTGCTCGCGCAAGGCGGCATCAACGCCATGCAGCATCGGTTCCCCATGATACAGCCGCAGATAGCGCAGCTCCACTATCACACAAACAGCCGTGGCCAAGACGCGTTTCGCGCTGTTGAAGACCAGGGTTTCGCCGCCCTGAATGTCGATCTTCAACGCATCGAAGGGGGGAAGGTCAGGCAGATCATCCAGCGCGACCGTCAGCATATCCACCTCGGAGATCACCTTTGACCAGCGCGGTTTGCCGATGACCGCCATACTGGCCGCATCCGGCGGGAAGATCGAGGTCATGCCCTGGGCTTCATAGATCCGGAGCCGTTTGGTCTGCCCGTCACCCACAGCATGCGGAAAATAGGTTTCCCTGTCGGTTTTGCTCTGTTGCAGCCTTTCAAAGGCGAGTGCCTGCGGCTCGAACCCCACCACGTTGCAGCCGCCTGCCTGAAGGAGCGCGGTGTAGGGCGCCTCGTTGAGCGGATTGGCCCCGACATCAACCACAGTGGTGCGGCGGTCAAACGCAAGCTGTTCCAGCAGTAACGCGACCTGCGGTGCGATGATCTGCGCTGGGATACTGGTCATCAAACACTCCTGAACCACAAGCAACCAGACCATCTGCCTTGCCCATGGGCCAAACTGGACAAGACGAGGTGGCATGTTGAAACATGACTGTGAATGATCATTGTCACTTCAGGCAAGTATGCAAGGCATTTCCGGGGCGTCGCGGGGGCTGGTAGATGTGAGGCGGTTCAGGCTTGCAGATGGCGGGTGCCGGGGGGCAGCCAGTCGGGTGCGGGGCCGGGGGTGATGAGCGTGCTGGCGGCCTCCAGCGGGGCGATGCGGAAGGGCGACGTGGCGCCCAGCTTGTCGGGCGTGGCCAGAACCACGGTTTCGGCGGCAGAGCGGATCATGCGGGCCTTGAGCTGCGCTTCCTCGGGGTGGCCGGTGGTGAGGCCGGTGTCGGGGTGCAGGCCGGTGACGCCGAGAAAGCACAGATCGGCGCGGATGGCGGCATAGCCTTCGGTGGCTTGGGTGCCGGTGGCCACCATCGAAAGCCGCAGGATGGGGCCACCGATCAGCAGGATCTCGATGGCGGGAAAGGGCTCCAGTGCGGCGGCGATGGCCGGGGCATGGGTGACGATGGTGCAGGCGAGGCCCGGCGGCAGGCGTGAAACGAGGGCCAGATGGGTGGTGCCGCCATCCATCAGCACGATCTGACCGGGGCGGATGAGGCCGGCTGCGGCCCGCGCCAGCGCCGATTTGGCGCGCGGATGCAGCGATTGGCGCGAACCATCGAGTACTCGGCGGAAGCGTCGGTAGATCGGAAGAGCACACGTCTGAACTCCAGTCACTGA
>CALKAA010000323.1 GCA_937983495.1 uncultured Gemmobacter sp.
TGCGGCTGGAGGGCGAGGCGCGCGAGGTCACCGCGCTGTTCACCGATATCGAGGGTTTCAGCGCCGCCACCGCCGAGATGGGCGCGGCGGAGATGGTGGCGCGGCTGGACGCCTATTTTGCCCGCGTTGCCGCCATCGTGCTGCGTCATGGTGGCATGATCGACAAGCTGGTGGGCGACAGCCTGCACGCCCTGTTCAACGCGCCGCTGGATCAGCCGGGGCATGAGGCGGCGGCGCTGGCCTGCGCCGCCGAGATCATCGCTGCAACCGAGGAATTTCGGCGGACGAACAACGGCTTTGGCCGCACCCGCATCGGGGTGGAGACTGGCCCGGCGGTGCTGGGCGATGTGGGGTTTGGCACCCGGATCGACTATACCGCCCATGGCCCGGCGGTGAACCTCGCCGCCCGGCTGCAAGAGGCGAACAAGCAGTTTGGCACGCAAGTCTGCATCGGCCCCGGCCTGGCCGCCCGCGTGCCGGGCCTGCGCCCCTTGGGCGAGGTCGAGATCCGCAGCTTTGGCCGGATACCGCTTTTCACCCTCAGGGCATAAGACCGACCGAGGCGAAGGCGGCGGCGATGCGCGGCGCTTTCCATTGTGCCACCGGGCTGGGGGCGGCCCCTGGGCTGGCAATATCCACCCCCTCGCCGGGGCCAAGGCGGCGGGTTTCGCCGCCCGCCTGCACTTCCACCGCACCGCGCGCGACGAAGATGCCGTAAACCCCCTTGGACGGCCCGGCAAAGAACCGGGTGCCCCGCACGCCGATCTGGGCGAAGGCGCTTTGCACGGTCAGATCCAGCTTGGGCAGATCATCGGGCCGGTCAAACACCATGGCCCCGCCCACCGTCACCACGCCGCCCAGATCGGCAGCGAAACGGTCAATAGTAAAGCGCGCCTCTGGGCCAAGGCTGATCTGGGTGGCGCTGAACAGTTCCAGCCCGGCGGCGGAGGCGGCCATGGTCATCACCTCATCCCCCTCCATCAGCGGGTCGGCCACATGCAGCGCTTGCGCTTGCCCGCCACGCAACACTTGCGCGCTGCCGCTCAGGCTGCGCGTGGTGCCAATTGCGGTTTCAGCCTTGGCACCGCTTGGAAGCATCAGCAAGGCAGGCATGGCGAGAAACAGACGGCGGGGCAGCATGGCACACCTCTGGCAGGGAAAGGGCTTGAAAATCATAGCGCAGATTTACGCAACAACACAGAGACCTGTCTGTGCCCTGCGGAACAGCCCCCGGCCCGCGGCTCCTGCACTCTCACAATGGCGTGAAACTGGCAGGCCCAGACCAAGGTCCGTATCGCGTTGACACAAAGCCCGCTTATAGTCGGTAGTATTTCCAGCAAGGGAGCCAGAAGAATGAAATTGTTTTCCCGCATCGTGGCCAGCACCGCCTTTGTCGCGCTGGCCAGCACGGCGGTCTTCGCCGAGGGCGAGGCACAAGATCCGACCGTGAAGGCCCGGATGGAATTGATGAAGTCGGTGGGCGCTGCCGCCAAGACTTTGGGCGGTATGGCGGGCGACAAGGCCCCCTTTGATGCCGCCGCCGCTGAGGCCGCCAAGGCCGCGATGATCGCTGCCGCCGCTGACATCCCGGCCAAGTTCGAGGCGCAGGCCAGCGATCCCGTCTCGGAAGCCAAGCCCGAGGTCTGGACCAACTGGGACGATTTCGTTGCGAAGGGCGCTGCGCTGAAGGCCGCCGCCGAAGCGATGGATGCCAGCACGCTGGACGGGGTGAAGGCGGGCATGGGGGCTATTGGCGGCACCTGCAAGGATTGCCACACCACCTACCGCATGTGACGACACCGCACCGCCCCTTGCAAGAGGGGCGGCATTTCACAAACTTAGCCGCAAGTCACCGACTGAATCTTGCCGCGTTTGCTGTATTGGATATTCAGCCGCTCCGGGTTCAGGTCCAACGTGACCGGCTGGCCTTCCTCAAATATCCGCAACACCTGCGCAAAGCGCATACCCGACAGCACCCCCCGATCCTGCCCCACCAGATCCTGCAAGGGCACCGCCCCGCAGGTATCCTCTGACGGCAGGACGGGAACATTGGCCACAGGCTCTTCCTGCTGCGGCACACAGGCGGCCAGCAGCCCCAAACAGCCCACGGCAATCAGCCCAGAGACACGCCGCATCGGCTTACCCGCAGTAAACATTATCAATCTTTCCCTTGCTATTGACCGTCACCGTCATGCGCTGCGGGTTGACCTCGGCCGTTACCAGATCGCCCGGGCGCAGCACCCGATGGCCTGTCGGGAGGTCGGCGCGAGCCAGAACCGCATCCCCACGGTCCAGAAGCCGGGCACGCCAGCCGCCTGCGGCACAGGATTCAGACAGCATTCCGGGGGCGACAGCACCGGCCATCGGCTCAGACTGAGGCTCAGCCAGAATTGCGGCCTGCGGCATCATCACCGCGCGCCCCACCTGCGCCTCGCCACCATCGCGGCCCATACAGCCGCCCGTCATCAAAACCAGAGCCAGCGGCCCCATGATCGCAATAATGCCTTTTACCATACTCTGCACTCACCTGCTCGGCCCTCGCGGCCCTATCCGCAGTGAAAGGTCATCACCCGATCGGACGCATCAAGCACCACGTTCAACCGGCCCGGTTGAAAATCATCTGTCACCGCATCGCCGGGCCGGATCAGGCGCACGGTTTGGGGGAGGTATTGCTCATCCAGGGCTGTTACCGGCTGCCCGGCCCATCCCCCCAGGCGCGCTGCGCCACAAGAGGGAAAGGCGGGTTCCGACGCGGGCTGACACCCCGCAAAGACCCCAGACAAAACCAGAGATTTGAAGGACATGGCGAATACGCCGCGCTTCATCATACCTCCGTCACCTGCACCCGGGACCAGCATGAATCATTCGGGCCGATCCGACAAGAGGCCGCGGCAACATGCCACCTGCCCCCCTGCCAGACCGGCCCGAAAAACAGTCTGCTGCGGCAGAATTGCCGCAACGTCACCCCATCAGCCGCAGGTGATACGCACGATCCGGCCCGTGGCATCCGTATGGAAATTGATGCGGAAGGAGTCATATTGTGCCTGATCCACAATGCTGGTCAGGGTCACCATCCGGGTCGGGCGGGTGATCCCTGCGGCCCGCACCTCAACCTCTGTCTGGCCGATCAAGTTCTGATAATCCGCTGCATGGCAGGTATCAGGCTCGCGTTCGTTCAAACCCGGCGTCAGGTCGATCGGCAGCCCGGTCACGGGGTCAATTCCCGGCACAGCCGCCACAACGGGGGCTGGCTCGGGGGCCGGCGCAGGCCCGCAGGCCACAAGCACAAAAGCCAGAACAATCAGAGAGGATTTCGCAAGTGACGTCATAAGTGCCGATTCCCGCATTGCTTTGAGGGGCTCTTTGGCACAGTTTGGCGCAAATTGACAGAGGGAGACCCCAATGCGCACCCGAGCCGCCGTCGCTGTTGCCCCCGGCCAACCGCTTGAGATCATGGAGG
>CALKAA010000324.1 GCA_937983495.1 uncultured Gemmobacter sp.
AACAGCACGCCCCCGTCTGCCTCGCGCAGGAAGCCGGGCCTCTCGCTGCCCGGCACGCCTGTTGCGGCGCGACGCTGGCCAAACAGGGCGGGCAAGGCCTGCCCGCCGCGCAGTGTGGCGCAATTGACCTGAACCAGACGGCCCTTGATGCGGCGGCGGGCCAGCTTCAGCTCGTGAATGCGCCCTGCCAGCGTGGATTTGCCGGTGCCGGGTTCGCCCAGCAGCAGGATGGGCGCATCCGACGCCGTGGCGACCAGATCGAGGCGTTCGGCCAAGGCCAGCATGGCCGGGTTGCGGGTTTCCACCCCGCCCAGCAGCAGGGCCGAATGGTCGCGCGCGGCGGCTTCGAACCGGCGCTGCAAGGCGTTGTAGCGCGCCAGATCGAGGTCGATCACATCCAGCTTGCCCCGCGGTGGTTCACCGTCCCGTGGCGGGCCGGTCTGTAGCAACCGCGCGGGGATATGGCGGCTTTCGGTCAGCAGGAACCAGCAGATCTGCGCCACATGCGTGCCGGTGGTCAGGTGAACGTGATAGCGTTCACGATCCTCATCAAAGCCATACTCGGCCGCGAAATCATAGAGTTTTCCGTAAACCTCCTGAAAATCCCAAGGGTCGGCCATGTCCATGCGCACCAGCCGCACCTCGGTTTGCGGTGAGATCTGGCCAATCGCGGCGGCCACCGTGCAGGCCAGATGATAATGGCGGCCGTCATGGATCAGCTCCAGCCGGTCCACGGTGAAACCGGGATGTTCGCAAAGCTGAACCGAGGGCCGCCAGACGCGGCGCTTGCCCATATCCAGCAGGGTGCCGAGAAAGCCGATGACGACATTGCGCATGGGGGCAATCCAATAAGATAAGTGGTGATATTATAGAATATACATTTCAGAAGGCCAGTGGCGCGATTCGCTGATAAATCCATTATTTTCAGAGCATTACCTTGTTTTTCCGATTTTCTTCTTTTCTGCCCGAACATCCGGCACAAACAGGGGGCGAAACGAAAAGGACGACGATCATGGCAAACAAATCCGTGTTTGCATCGCTGGCAGGGCGGCTCCTGCCGCGGGCAACCGACATCAACGCAGCCGGGGCCAAGGCCTATGCCTATGGCGCTGAACATAAACTGGCCCAATTGGCCATGACCGGAACCTTTGGCGGCGGTTTCTATCAGGATGCGCAGACCGAGGTTTCGGCCCTGGTCGAGGCGGCCATGGCGGTGGACCCGCTGTTTCTGGCGCAGGCGGCTGTGCATGTCCGCGAAAAGGGGCATATGAAAGACACGCCTGCGCTGTTGCTGGCGGTGCTGTCGGCCCGCGATCCGGCGCTGTTTGCGCAGGTGTTCGGGCGGGTGGTCACCTCGGGCAAGGTGCTGCGGGGCTTTGTGCAGATCCTGCGGTCCGGGCAGACGGGGCGGAAATCGCTGGGCACGCGGCCCAAGGCGATGGTGCAGCATTGGCTGAACAGCGCCACGGATGCGCAGCTTCTGGCGGCATCGGTCGGCAATGATCCGTCGCTGGCCGATGTGATCCGGATGGTGCATCCGAAGCCGGAAACGGCGGAACGGGCGGCCTTCTATGCCTGGCTGATCGGGAAACCTGCCGATACGGCGGCGCTGCCCGCGCTGGTGCAGGATCTGCTGGCCTTTCGGGCCGGGGCATCGGACATAGTGCCGGATGTGCCGTTTCAAATGCTGGCCGATCTGCCACTGACGCCCGAGCAATGGGCGGAGGTGGCGCGCAAGGGCTCGTGGCAGATGCTGCGGCAGGGGCTGAACATGCTGCACCGCAAGGGCGCCTTTGGGCTGCCTGGCGTGGTGGATCATGTGGCGGCAGTGCTGCGCGATCCGGCGCGGATTCGGGGGGCCAAGGCGCTGCCCTATCAGCTTTTGGCAACGCTGAAGGCGCTGTCGCCCGAGGTGGATGCAAAGCTGCGCGCGGCGCTGCATGACGCGATGGAACTTTCCGTGGCGAATGTGCCGAGCTTGCGCGGGTCTGTTGCGGTCTGCCCTGACGTGTCGGGGTCGATGTCGTCGTCGGTGACCGGCTATCGGGCTGGCGCAACCAGCGCGGTGCAATGCATTGATGTCGCGGCTTTGGTCGCGGCAGCGGTGTTGCGCAAAAACCCGCAAGCCCGCGTCCTGCCCTTTGAGGTGGGGGTGCGCGAGGCCGGGCTGGAGGCGCGTGACACGATCCTGACCAATGCCGCGAAACTGGCGGCATTGGGCGGGGGTGGCACCAATTGCGCGGCTCCGCTGGCGGCGCTGAACGCGGCGGGGGTTGCGCCCGATCTGGTGATCTTCGTCTCGGACAACCAGTCTTGGGTCGATGCGCGGCAGGGCGGGCAAGCCACGGCGATGATGGCGGAATGGTCCAAGCTCAAAGCCCGGAACCGGGCGGCGAAACTGATCTGCATCGACATCCAGCCCTATGGCACCACGCAGGCGGCAGAGCGGGAGGATGTGCTGAATATCGGCGGCTTCTCGGATCAGGTCTTTGACCAGATCGCCGATTTCGTTGCCGGGCGGATGGGGCCGGACCATTGGGTCGGCCAGATCCGCGCGATCGACCTGTAAACCCTTTCCCCCGGCGTCCGCGCCGGGGGGCCAGATCCTCCCGGCGAATGCCGTGCGGCACTACAGACTGTCACTCTCGTGGTCGCGGGTTCGAATCCCGCCGCGCCCTCCAGACTCTGTGGGTGCGTAGCTCAGCGGATAGAGCGCGATGTGTCGCCAAACCCTTGTCGCCGGGACCAGAACGAACCAAACGACCCGGCGAATGCTGGGGGAACTACAATCGGTCGCGGGTTCGAATCCCGCCTGCCCTTCGGGGCGGTAGCGCAGCTGGTAGAGCAATTGTTTCCCCAACCCCTCGTCGCCGGGGCCAATCATAAAGGAGAATGACCCGGCGAATGCCGGCAGGACTACAGGTAAGGCACCGGGAAACCGGCATACGCAGGTTCGAATCCTGCCCCGTTTCGGCGGGTCGCCAAGATCACGTCCTGCCAATACCTTGTCGCCGGACCCGATCAGACATCGGGCGAATGCCGAAGGGATTACAGCCCATGCCCAGCGTGTTGATTTTCACCCGGAACTGAGCCGGTTAGGCGCATAATTTTCACTGAGATTT